>JAUILM010000858.1 GCA_030432855.1 Bacteroidia bacterium | reverse complement strand
ACGGATTTCGTCGCTATGAAGCCTGGCTTAACGATGTGGCAGCCAAGAGCATTCACTATCAGGAGATATATCGGGAGTGTGTCATACCCTCTCATTGTTGGCTTATTCATCGGTCTGATTTTGATGCGGTGGGTGCCTTCAATCCTCTGGTATATCCCGAGGATTACGATCTGTGCTTCAGGTTCTATCAAAAGGGATTGAGAGTCATAGGTATGGATAAAATACTGCATCTGTGGCGGGATCGGTCAGAGCGGATATCCCGTACATGGGAATGCTATCGTGATAATCGATATTTCAATCTTAAAGTGCGGTATTTCTATCAGTTGGACCGGGACAGTAGCAGACCCCTCGTGGTCTGGGGAGCAGGTAGGAATGGAAAGGATTTGGTGCGCTGTTTGCCCGAAGGCGAAAAGCACCTACATTGGGTCTGTGACAACCCCGGAAAGATTGGGAAGGATATCTATGGACATCGAATGCATCATTTTTCTTCAGTCCAAATGTTAATTAATCCTCAAATCCTGATTGTGGTAACTTCTCCAGATGCAAGAAAATCTATACGTAATGTCCTGAATCAGTGGGGTAAACAACCTGTGAAAGATTTCTGGTTTTTCCTGTAGTTGCTTTTCCTGGCTCACATGCTGTAGAATGTGTATTCGTAACTCCATTCTGAATTATTATATTTAGTTCCCGCCTCAATTTTTACAAACACACTGCATAGTATGGGATCAAAGTGGACTTGGATAGGTAGTATTGTAATCAGTGGCATATTGCTCGCTATGCCTTTTATGCCGATGGAATGGTGGCAGGCTCTACCGTGGCAGGTGATGGGGCGTATGCATCCCATTTTGCTACACCTTCCGATAGTGGCTATAGTGGTATGCGCCTACCTGGAGTGGCGATACAGCACATATACCGTAAAGGGAGTTCGGTCCATTCGCAGGATGTCCTGGATTTTCAGTTTCTATGCTGTTTTACTCACTGTTTTCGCAGGCTTCTTACTATATAAGTCCGGTGACTACACCTTTGAGGGCGTACGTAATCATTTCTATGGCGGAATTGCACTGGCTTTGTTCATGGTATGGAGTATGCACTTTCACCTAATGTATCAACGATCACGCAGCTGGCGATACAGACAGTTATCCAGAGTTCTCCTCTTTCTTAGTCTTCCATTAGTGTTGTACACCGGGCATACAGGAGGTTCATTGACTCACGGTGAGGATTTTATTACCCAACCTATTGATGAGCATTTACAAAAACGTGCCCTGGCGGCAACTCCTGCGATGAATGATCCTGCCTCTATGAAGGTTTATCAGGATATGATCACTCCTTTTCTAAAACAACGGTGTGAGAGTTGCCATAATGCCAAGAAATCTAAAGGTGGATTAGATCTTTCATCATATGACGCACTTATGAAGGGTGGAAAGAGCGGTAAACCCATGCTGACAGCCGGAAACCCTGAGGAAAGCGAAGTTTGGGTGCGTGTCTCTCTTGAGCAAAATCATGATGATTATATGCCCCCTGAAGGTAAACAAGGTTTATCGGATACTGAAAAAGACATTCTGGCCTGGTGGATTGAAAAGGGTGCGTCACAGACCGATACCCTGGGCGCTGGGCCTGACGATCCCGACCTTAAGCAACGCGTTGATGAGTATCTTCCTACACTGGCCGTTCAACAAGTGTCGGCGGAAGCTCAGCGACTGGAGCGTTTGAAAATTGGACCAAAGCTCAAACGGGTTGCATTTGACCTGGGCTTTGAAGTAGAGCTGGATGCTGATACTGACTCAACGTATTACGCACTTTCCATGAAGCTGCCACCTAAAATTATTACCGATGATGTCCTGGCGAAGCTCATGCCCTATCGGCATTTGTTTTCCAAAGTATCTCTGGTTTCTGCTGATATTACCGATGATGGCCTTTACTATCTGGGACAGATGCCCAATCTGAAAACATTAATCCTAAGTAAAAGCTGTATAAAGGGTGATGGACTCGTGTATCTACAGGATCTGCCTGATTTACAACTACTCAACCTATCATATACGGATGTAAATGATAAGACAATCATGCATATTACGCAGTTTCAAAACCTGAAGGAAGTGCACCTCTTTGATACGTTTGTGCAGCCAAATGTACTGGAAGCACTCAATGAATTTCTCAGTGATGCAGAAGTATCCTTAAGTGAAGGACCCTATTACTAACAATAAGTTTTCTTATTTGCAAGGTCGGATGTATTTGACCTTACCTTAGGATGCATAATTGCCAATAAATCAGTATCTTAATGGGCAAACGACTATGTTTTGAGGGACACGCTATTGGTTAGATTTTTCTTGATGGTTTTTTTTACAGCCACAGTATTCAGCCTGCATGCTGATACTAAGGCTGATCAGAAATGGAGGAAGACTACTCGTCCCATTTTTCAAAAGTATTGTACGGAATCCTGCCATAATGAGGCAGACCAGAAAGCGGGTATAAATCTGGATGCATATGACTTTGTAGTGCAGGTGGTGAACCGTGGTCAACTTTTTCAAAAAGTGGTGGAGCAAATTGAAAATGGCCAGATGCCACCACGCAATAAGCCTCAGATGACTGAGGCTGAAAAGGATTCCCTATTACATGCCATTAACAGTATCCTGGACAGCGCCCTGACCGAACCTAATCCGGGTCCTTCAATTATG
>JAUILM010000052.1 GCA_030432855.1 Bacteroidia bacterium | reverse complement strand
AATCGATTCAACAGATGGGACAAGTCATCGATCTAAAAATTCGATCCAGTAAAACCATCCTGAAAGACGACGACGAGATCTTCAGTGACATTGCGGAAAAACGATCGAAAGTACTCAGTGAACTACAGAATCGATTTGTGGAATTTCTCCAGCAATCGGACAACTTCAAAAAGGAAGAATTATTCAGTGATCGTGAGAACATGGCCCCCACGCTAGCGACAGGAGGCGGTATTGCAGCCGTTGGCGTCATCCTGAGTGTGCTCACCAACGGAATGGTTTTCGACATAACCGGTGGAGTCCTGACGGCTGTAGGTTTTGTCTTTGCAGGTGTCTCTCTCGGACTGCAGAAGCGGAAAATCATGAAAAACTTCAAAGCCGAAGTAGATACCGGTCGTGAAAAATTAAATGCACAGCTCACCAGTCGACTGAAAGAATATGTCGACTTCATTCGTGACCAGATTGACAGCAACTTCGAAAAATTTGACCAGATGCTACACTCTGAAAAACAAGCACTGGAATTGCTTTATGCCGAGCTTGAAACCATAGAGGCGAAGTTAGAGGGGATTGAGAAGGAGTTGATGAGTGTGTGAGTGCGGGTTTGTGTGCGAGTGTGTGAGTGTGTGTGAGTGTGTGTGTGAGTGTGGGTGTGAGTGTGGCAGTATTTCAGTGGGCGGTTTTCCAGTAGGCAGTTGTTCAGTGGGCAGTTTTTCACTCAGAAACTGTGGACTGGAGCGCTGGGGACTGGGGACTGAAGGACTGTGACGGGCAGTTGTTCAGTGGGCAGTTGTTCAGTGGGCAGTTTTCCAGTAGGCAGTTGTTCAGTGGGCATCTGTGAAACAGGCTACTTCCCCTGCTATTCCTCAATCTAGTAGAAAATAATTCTCTCGCATTTTCCGGATACCGGACACCGGATGCCGGATACCCGATTATACGGAGACCTACATGTTTTCAAAAAAACAAATCGAATTCTAGTGTAATCGAAACGAATTCTCACTGCTTTGCAACGGCCCTTCATTCTCAAAGTTTTACGGTCCTTGATGCCCCTATCTTGGAGGTATTAATTCACCGTTAAATCTGAGAAAATGAAGAAAATAGTGTTGTTGTTATCGCTGATACAATTGATTATATCACTGAAGGCCGAAAACATACCCTGGGAGTCCGGTCAGGAACTCAATGTTTTTGCTCCCAGTGGATTAAAACTACGGGCCGCTCCTGGTACTGATGCTGAAATCCTGGATATAGTACACTACGGTGATGTAGTGACGGTCATTAATAGCTTCGAATTCTCAGAAGATAAAAAAGATCGCATCGACTGGATAGATGGACACTGGATCCTGGTAGACTTTCAAGGCATTGCCGGATATCTGTTTGATGGATTTTTGTCCAACATGAATTTCCCCGGTAGTGAAGCAGAATTAAAAAATGACGGATATTCCTTTGCTTATGCACTAGGAGAATATTTCGATCGGAACTTTACATTCCAACGCATGCTGGACTCCACGGATAATCATCAAATATACCTACTAGATCAAGGAATCAAGGTAAAACGTGTACATGCGGATTCCTCCTGGAACATCTGGATCGAACTACCCGAACATAAAATAAGTGATGTACTCAACGTAATGCGCGGTATGATCGAATATCGTCAGGAAAGAACACAGTTTGAAAAATCACTAATCTATATCGAAGGAATGGATGGAAAAGTAAAAAAGGTTAAAGCCAATCTAGATAACCCTGTCATCATCGAAAAGAAACAAAATGGTAATATCCTGGTGAAAGCATCGGGATCGAGCAGTTGCTAATCTTTCGGATCTAGTGTAACGTGACGTTACACATTGACAAGATCATTGTTTTCGGAAGCCGCGCCTGGTGTGCGGCTTTTTTACTCCCTATGACCTTCCTAGTCTTTCGAGGGCTTCCATGACCATATTTTTCTTTCGCACGGCTACCGGCACAATTGAGTCATCGACCATCAATAAATATCCACCCTCCGATTTTACGTATGATTTGACATGATAGAGATTAATAAGATGCGATTGGTGCACACGGAGGAATTTCCCCTCTAACATACGCTCATAAGACTTCAGTGTTTTTGATACCAAAAAATTCGTTTTGTCAGAAAAATAAAATGTCGTGTAATTATTCTCAGACTCACAGCGAATCACATCCGCAATGGGCACTATTTTTATTTCATCACTGCTATGCAATACGAGATTGTCCGTATTTTTTCCACCGTAGTGATCCAGCAATACGTCTACCTTTTCACGACTATCTTTTACCTGCACGCGATTCACCGCATCCATCAGGGCATCAGGATCTAATGGTTTTAATAAATAATCAATAGCAGCAAAGCGGAAAGCCTGTATGGCGTACTGATCAGATGCTGTAGTAAAAATGACTTTGAAATTAATTTCGGGTAAAATCTGTAAAAGATCGAACCCAGTACCATCTTCCAACTCAATATCCAGAAACACCAGATCCGGATCCAATTGTTTGAGCAGCTTGGCGGCCGAAACAACACCTGTAGCAGTCCCAATAATTTCCACCTGGGGACAATAGGTTTTTATATCCGCTAGCAACAAATCCTGTGCCTGCTGCATGTCGTCTACGATGATTGCTTTTATCATTTATTCATCAAGTACTGGTACTAAAATATGCACGGTCAGCCCCTGCACTTTTCCTTCGCCATCTTTCCGCTCTTCGAAAGTTAGTAAGTCATTACGATCAGTGTTAAAATAACTTTTCAACCGCGATCGAGTCACATCCAACCCGGCTGATTTATGCTGACTGACTTTTTTACCCAGACCGGGACCATTATCACTGACAGTACAGCTCACCTGGTGCCCCCTGGGTTGAAAAGAAACACTGATCAGACCTTTTCTATCATTGGACACACCATGTTTAATGGCATTCTCTACAAAAGGTTGTATCAGCATAGGAGGTATCTTTACGAAAGAAGGATCAAGATCAGGATCAATGTCTATTCCGAAATCAAAGCGATCGGGTCGCAACATGCGCTCCGTCTCCAGGTAGAGCTTTAACCCTTCCATTTCCTCTTCCAATAAAATCGACTTTTGCCGGGATTGCTCCAACATGCTGCGCATCAATTTGGAAAATCGCTGCAGGTCACGCCGTGCGCTATCTTTTTCACCTGTCACAATCGAATGCTGAATCGACTGCAAGGCATTAAATAAAAAATGAGGATTCATCTGGAGTTGTAGGGCGGATTGCTCGAGTCTTAGCAATTCATTTTGGGTTTCGAGAGCTTGAGCTTTCTGCTGCGAAAGGTGAATAGCACGATGCACCCGCCAACGATACAAATAATACATGCCTATTAAAAATATTCCTAGTGCCAATCCCAGGACCCATGGCCTTCTCCACCAGGGAGGAGGTACTTGCAACGTAAATGAGTAGGCTGATGTATAATTACCTCTGCTATTCCCCACACGGACACTCACGGAATGTCGACCAGGTGATAATCCAGCCAGCTCCAAACTACCCTGCTGTAGGGAATTCCATTCCGATGCGCCCTTTTCCATGGACCATTCATATACAAGCGCATCATTGCTTTGCAGATCTACAGCCTCAAATTTTAATTGAACAGGGTCTCCGGGATCAACAGTAACTATTGGTGATTCATCCATGGATAGATAGGTGGTATCCGAGGAAGTAAAGATCCCCACAGAAGACAGCCGCGGTGCCATCGATACCTCCGTCCCTGAGCTGGTATATTTGAATATTCCTTCTTGAGTTCCAAAAACTACGTGACCTTTTTCCAAAGACATGGCAACTCCCGGCAAAAATCGGACACCATCAAGATCTTCAGTAAAATCATGCGTGATTACATCATTATGTCTTCCGACAGAGTCTACCATACGAATTAATCGACCTTGTACATCCATAATCCACAAGTGCTCCTTATCTGATGCCGCAGCTACCAGAGGGCTAACAAAGACATTTTCACGAACATTACGTTTCTTTAGTTCTGCACCTTCAGCATTTATAATTACTTCATAGATACCTTCATTTCTGCTTATCACATATACAGATCTTCTCCCTTTGACGACTTGCTGAATTTCCATATTCCGAGTCAATGTCGTAATGCTGGAATCATGCATTGAGTACACTGAACTTCCCTGGTTAGACCATAAATGGACTTTTTGATCTTCTAAAATCATTTCCCGATGTGTGGTAGAACAAAGCTTTTTAAAATCAACTTTCAGGGTATCCGCATCTTCGACCATCAGTTGATATAAAGCCTGATCCGACAACACTAAAAATTGGTTATTATTGAAAGGAATTACTTGCCAAATTCTATCAGGAAATACATTTTCAAAAAGTAATTCACCTTCTCTGTACCAACCATTATTTGTTACCATCAGAGAGTGACTACCCCACTGTACCACATCCCAAATGCGCGTAGATCGGTCCCCGGGTATCTGAATTTTTTCAAAATAATATCCATCAAATAAATCTGCGCTGCCATCCCTATAGATGATTACGGAATTACTATTGCCATTTTCCACTATTTTATCAATCCCACGACCATTCATATCATCTACGCCATACATTGTATAATTGGCCGCATTAAATTGGATTAATCCCCCTCCGTACGTTGCGATCCATCCCTGACCCCAGTCATCGTAAAGCAAGTCCACAATCCGATTATTTCCCAACCGGTCCGGAGTCAGCTTTTTTGTAATGCCATCTATCGTATTTATCACATAGATACCATGGCGTTCGGTACCCACTAATAAACTTCCCAGGTCTCCAAGCTTTAATATGGTTGCCTTAATTTCTTCATCGGAAAAATCAGGCTGGGGAACGAGTTCCTGTCCTCGTAAGACATAAAGAGATCCATCCCTCGCAAGAATCCAAATGGATCCATTTGAATCCTCCACTAAATCAATATATGTGGCATTGGGATAAGAAAGCATTACATGCCATCGACCACCCGACTGTCGCTCAAAAACACGATGATCTGAAACTGCCAGCACCGTCCCGTCTGATGTCTTCAGCAGTTTATTTATGGATGTTGAATCAGAAAAATCGACCTGTACTTCAGATCCTTCATTAACCCGATAAATACCCTGATCACTGGCTACAAGTATGGATTCGTCAGTGAGGTCCAGCACATCCGTTACCTGGCCAAAGTCATAGGGCAGTGTAATCTGTTTTTGTTGGGACAGGCCAACAAGCACCGAGTCACCGCCGATATAAATAGCTCCTGAGGGAGCTGCCAAAAGTGATCGAAAAGACGGATTATTCGGAAGCAGATCGGTAAAGCTTCGGAAGGATCTACCGTCATACTTCGTCAGCTGACCTCCCTGAGACAAGATCCAAAGTGACCCATCGGGTCCAATCTCAAGATCAAGGATATAAGATGATGGTAGGCCATCGGATAATTGGAAATTTTTAAAATGAAGCGACTGGCCCATGCACTGAATGTACAGCATCAGGAAAAAGATAATCCTCAAACCATCAGACCCTCCAATAACCATGTGAATAGTACGTCAGGGATTGTGAAATTATTTTGTAGAAAGATTCAACCGTTTTACCAGTTTCCCAACCGTCAGGCCCTGCACAATAATGGCAAACACTACGATAATGTACGTGATCATCAGAAATAAATCACGATGCATATCATTTGTCAAGGAGAGCGCCAGGGCAATCGAAATACCCCCTCGCAATCCACCCCATGTCATCACCAGATTAGTTTTGGGTACAAAATCAAGCTTCCGTTCGAAGAGTTTTATGGAAGGAATGAGCGATAAATAACGGGCAAATAGAACCAAAGGTATCAGCAGTAAGCCAGCTATCAGATACGCTGAATTGTATTCCAATATCAAAATCTCCAGTCCAATCAAGACAAATAAAATGGCATTCAGCAACAGGTCTAGGAGCTCCCAAAATTTATCCACATACTGCTCCGTCACTTCTGACATCGCGGTATTTCGCATCGTATCATTTCCCACAAGAAGGCCCGCTACCACCATAGCCAGTGGTCCGGAAACATGCCACATATGCGCCAGACCAAATCCTCCCATCACAGCAGCCAGGGTAATCATCACCTCAATATCGTAGTCATCGATCGCCTTCATCAGTCTGAATGCAATAAAACCGACCGCAAAACCCAACAGTAATCCACCCAGTACTTCGGTGACGAACAACATCAAAATATCGGTGCCTTCCAGGTGTCCCGGGGATGAAGCAATTTCATAGATGGTAAGAAAAATGACGACTCCTACCCCATCGTTAAACAGTGATTCACCAACGATTTTCGTTTCTAATTTCTTAGGTGCATGAGCTCTTTTCAAAATACCCAGGACTGCAATAGGATCCGTAGGTGAAATAAGTGCTCCAAATAAAAGACAGTAGATAAAGGATACCGGATAGCCTATCAGTTGTAATACTCCGTAGGTAAATCCACCTACAAGAAATGTACTGAGCAAGACCCCAACGGTTGCAAACATCAGGATGGGATAGCGCTGCACTTTTAATTGATCAAAATTCGTGTGTAACGCACCGGCGAACAGCAAAAACCCCAGCATGATATCCAACAGCACCGTCTGAAAATCAATCGATGTAATCAGCGACTGCAGATAATGAAATACTGAATCATTGACAAAACTGCTGATATAAATACCCAGCGTAAATAGAATAGCGATGATCATGACCCCAATGGTATGAGGCAATTTCAAATACCGAACATTCCAATAGCCAAAAAGAGCCGAAAGGACGATAAGAACAGTAATGATGTTGAAAATATCCATAGGACGAAACTATGAATTTCCAGTCGATTTTCAGCTGCAGGTGTCCTTATACAGAATTCCTACGGACGGTCTTCCCCACTGTGATCATAGCTAAGTACACGCTTTAGTTTCCACTGTTCGTTCTCCAGCAACCATAAATGAGTCATTCGGGCAATGCTGGTAAAATATTCAGGTTTATTTTCCTCCTGAGCAAAGAAACGATGTTCAGACTCCTGGATAGCACCATAAAGTGCTCCATTTGATGCCAATGGATATACTTTGAAGGATCCTGGTACCATCCTTCGTATCGGTCGATAGTTAATGCTACAAATATTGTTTTTAATCGACTCAATAAATTCGGACTTGGACCCAGTGATACCTCCCTGATCATGATAAAACTCAAAATCTTCGCTAATGATCTCCTCCAGAGGGGACAAATCGCAAGTATTAAAAGCGACATCAAAGAGCAAGCTATCCAATGAGCGAATTTCCTGCTCCAGGGCTGCTTGATTTTGAGCACCCGCTTGTGGCATCATAAGTAAAGAAATAATACAAATAAAAAAGTAGGCGGTATATAATCGTATATCATCCCGGCTAATAAAAAAGGTATGCAATGCTTTCAAAGTAGTTGATTTAGTTCATGAAAAAAGGCTGTCAGAAAGTTGACAGCCCTGTATTCTAATCTATAATAGAAATCCTGACCTTAGTGGCGATCCTTCCATGACTTTTTCTTTTCGGACTTTTTTTTTCGTCGTTTAGATTTCCAGTCACTTCCCAATTCAGATAATTGATCTGAAATATTTTCTACCTGATCTTCCACAATCTTGGCTATGTTATTCACATTAATGGGTTCACCTCGCATGGATAGAAAGTCCTTGGGCGTCAAAGCCTCAGGAACCAGTGCCCACATCAAAAGATAGAGTGGAATACCTATGCCTGCTCCCAGGGCCAAAATCGCGAATCCTATGCGAACCCATATCGGATCCTGAATGCCAAAATATGCGGCCAATCCACTACATACACCACCGATGATTTTATCGTCCGGATCCCGGAAGAGTTTTTTTCCTGTCTTATAGCTGGAGTCAAAAGCACTCCTGCCTTCAGAAAAATCATCTGCTCCAAAGTCAGCAGTGGTACCGAGTATACCAATGGCATGCTCTACATCTTCCATCGAAACGATCCGCTTATTCCGAATACGCTCGTTCAGTAACTCAGCCATACGGTTTTCAATATCATCTATGATTTCCTCATATCCTTCCGAATGTCGGAAGTGCTGCTCGATCTTATCGAGATACTTTTGAAGATGCGCATATGCGTCGTCATCAATGGTGAAAGGGAAACCTCCTATGTTTACATTATTCGTTTTATTCATTGCCTACCAGATTTTTTGTGGATTGATTCACTACGTTAACTAATTTGTTCCATGTTGCAAGTAAGTCCTTCAGGAAGGATGTACCTTCTTCTGTAAGGTGATAGTACTTGCGCGGTGGACCACTGGTAGACTCCTGCCAATTATATCCCAGCAGTCCAGCATTCTTGAGTCGAGTCAGCAGAGGGTACATGGTGCCTTCCACTACGATCAGCTCTTGCTCCTTTAATTTCTGAATAATATCGGAAGGATACGCCTCTCCTTCAGAAATAATTGAAAGGATGCAGAGCTCGAGGACTCCTTTTCGCATCTGTGCTTTCATATTTTCTAACTTCATAATGTAAATATACGTCGCCCTACAGTACTATGCAATACAAAGTACCTTAACTAGTCAAAATACTATATGAACACGTAATTTTCATCGATAAGCGTAGTTTGCGATCTTGAGTAGGTGCACTCATTATCCAAAAAAGTGGGTTTCCAATGGCAACAACCTACAGTCTGCGTAATTTGAAGGTATAAGTTCCTCTACGGTCACTGGCTTCAAGTCGCATCTTGTTTCTATTGAGCCTGTCGATGCTACCAAACATGTAGAAATCTTCACCATTGACAAAATCATAGAACATTGCATCCACGAAAAACTCCAGGTCATTGTCACCATCGTAGTAGTCTTCATCAACGATCAGTGTCCATTCACCGTCAAATATCGTACGGAGCGAATAATCGTCGTACGATGCAGTATAATCGGGGTAGAAATGGATAATATCATTCGCATATTCATGTGTGATATTATCTCTAAACAATGCATTGTCTGCCTTGTAGAAGACTTTATCAAATTCCCAGGCACCGATCAATCGGTCTTCCTTTCGACGAATAATTGCTTCTTTAGAACAAGAAGTCATCAAAATTGTCAACAGAGTAGCTAGTAGTAAATATTGTTTCATCGCGGTTTCTTTTAATGTATAGACGATAAGTTATTATAGTCGTTTCGGCGACGTATTTGATTTACTCTGATTTAATCCAACCTTAACCGATGACCTTAATAACTCCTTAATGTACGTCTGTAGCGTGGAGGGAAATGTTGCGAATTTTAACAATTTTGTCCTGGTGGTTAGTAGCATCCAACACAAGTTCCCAGACAGACAGTAGAAATCGTTCTGAAAAAATCAGAATCATCAATGGATGAATCCCGGCTCCAGATCGATATGAAGGCTACTCGAAAGTTATCTTCAGGAAAGGGTAAAACCACAAGTTGAAAACGGGTCAACCTCATTTAGGTATGGACAACAGACAGACCTCCAGCTTCCAGCTCCCAGCAAGAGAACAAGAATTCACTAAATTCGCACCGTGCTTTATTACGTCTTATATATCCTCCTTTACCCCATATCAATACTCCCCTTCTGGGCACTGCATGGTATTTCAGACATATTGAGGTGGATACTATTTGGTGTATTTGGGTACCGTCGTGAGGTTGTAGGACAAAATTTGAAAAATTCATTTCCGGATAAGTCATCTGAAGAGATCAGGATAATCCATCGCAAGTTTGAAAAGCATTTTTGCGACTTAATACTGGAAACGATTAGTACGCTTTCTATCAGTCCCAGGCGCCTGGATCGTCATGTTACCTTCAAGAATAAAGAGCTTTTTGAGAAATACTTTGGTGAGAAGCAATCCATCATCCTGGTGTTAGGCCACATGGGTAACTGGGAGCTGATCGGAGCTGCTTTTGCGTCCATGCCCGTGCATAAGCTTAATGTGATATATCGGCCGTTGAAAAGTAAAGCTTTCAATCGCCTTATAAGGCACATGAGGATGCGCCTTGGCAACGGGTTATATCCAATGAAAGAAACGGCACGGTGCATGATCGCGGATCGAAAAGAAATCACAGCTACAGCATTCATTGCAGATCAGGCGCCTTCCCCGGAAAATGCCTACTGGATGGAATTTCTCAATCAGGATACACCCGTTTTTCTGGGTACCGAGCGCCTGGGACGAAAGTTTAACTATCCTATCATTTACATGTCTGTCACCAAACCGGCCCGGGGTCGTTATATCGCCGAAGCCCAGCTGCTGGCAGATAAACCCGCGGAGACCCAAGAAAGCCAGATCACCGAATTGCACACCCGCAGACTCGAGCAAGATATTCTGCGTCAACCGGAAATATGGCTCTGGACACACAGACGGTGGAAGCACAAACGACCTATAGTGCATAACTAGATGTAGATAACTACGGCAATGTGGGAAGGGACGGTATATTCATGGTATACAGACCATTAGACCCCGGGGACGTGTTAATAAGTTGTTCATATCCTGTGGAATAGGTGTGGAAAAGTGACTACGTGACACAAACTACAAGAAAGTAGATTGATGAAGACTCTGCCATGATCCATTTACTGATCAATTGACTATCTTTGCCGCCATGCTTGAAGGGAAACAGCTCATCTTAGCTACTAGGGAATATGCCGAGGAAATTCTGGAGACAAGCAGAAGAGAACTCGGGTGGTCTCTGTTTCTCAGCTTCTTAGCTTATAGTATGATTCTTTCCGGAATGCTGACACTACAGATACTAGGAAGTGTAGCTGCCGGCTTTTTGCTGGTCCGTTTGTTTGTAATCTATCATGATTTTGCTCACAACAACATATTCAAAGGTAAACGCACCGCACGCATATTCTTCACCCTCTTTGGCTTGTTGATTCTGGCTCCCATGTCGATTTGGAAACGATCTCACGACTATCATCACAAGCACAACTCCAAGCTGTATACGTCCAGCATTGGTTCCTTTCCCATCATCACCAAAGATCGATATCTGTCCGCCAGTACGAAAGAACGATTCTACTATCTGTTTGCAAGGCATCCTCTCACGATACTTTTCGGATACTTGTTCGTCTTTATCTATGGCATGTGTATCCAATCCTTTATGAATAATCCCCGACGGCATAAAGACAGTCTGCTGGCCCTGGTCCTGCATATTGGCCTTGGTGTGCTGTATTACTTCGTGGGTGGGTGGAGACTTTTGCTACTTATGCAAACGATTCCACATCTCATCGCCAGTGCCATAGGAAGTTATCTTTTCTATGCACAACATAACTTTCCATCGGCAACTTTTGCCGAAAAGAATGGCTGGACCTATGTGAATGCAGCGCTGCAATCGTCAAGTTATATGGAAATGCCTCGATGGATGCAGTGGATCACCGCCAACATTGGATACCATCATATTCATCATTTGAATGCAAGAATTCCCTTCTACAGACTACCGGAAGTATTTCATGCGTTTGAAGAACTCCAATCCCCGAAGCGCACCTCTCTGAACCCAAAAGAAATATATGCCTGCTTTCAGCTGAAAGTCTGGGATCCTCAAAAGAACCGCATGATCAACGCTTTAGAATTGAGTCAAACTCAAAGTAGATGACTCTATTTGTAAAATTGACGACATTTTTAAATGTAATGTCTATATTGTTGGCTTTCCAAAAATTTGAGTAAAAGGAATGGACTATACACAAATCCAGTTTATAGGGGGGATCTGCTTTGTGCTCTTGATCATAGTCGAGATCATTTTAAGCTTAAAGTATGACAGAGAGTTGTATGAGTGGAAGGACCTTGCAGCCAGCTCAAGCCTGGGTATTGGATCTGCATTGATTGCCATTTTTACTAAAGCCATGACGCTGGCTTTTTTCTTTTTAGTGTACAACATATTTAATCCTGAGGTGGACGGTGTACGAACGAATATCATGGGCTGGGAAGCCTTTGGTTGGGCATGGTACATTTGGATCATCTGTCAGATTGCCGATGATTTCAGTTATTACTGGTTTCATAGAGCCAATCATGAGATTCGGTTCTTCTGGGCAGCGCATATCGTCCATCACTCATCGGATCACTTCAACCTAGGTACCGGGGTGAGAAATGGTTGGGTGACTCTGTTTTACAAGCCCTTATTTTACATGTGGATGCCAGCGATAGGTTTTCATCCTATCATGGTTATGACGTGCCTGGTCATCGAAGCACTCTGGCAGTTTCAGCTACATACTCAATTGCTTCCCCGACTGGGATGGTTGGAAAAAATTCTAAATACACATAAGCACCACCATGTGCATCACTCCTCCAATCTGGAGTACCTGGACAAGAACCATGGTGGATATCTCAATATTTTTGATAAGCTCTTTGGTACTTTCAAAGATCTGGATGAGCGCAATGTGACCCACTTTGGCGTTCTGCATCCACCGAATTCGTACCATCCCTGGACGATCCTAACGCATGAATACCGGGACATCTGGAATGATGTAAAAAGTGCTAAAACGTGGAAAGAACGATTTATGTACACCTTTGGACCTCCAGGATGGAGTCCCGATGGTACTACCAAGACCGTGAAGCAGATTCAGCGGGAAATGGAAGCGAAGAATATAAAGTCTCAGTCAGAAATGTCTGAGGAAGTCTTCTCTCATGAAGCTGAAATCGTAGGCTAATTCACCCGACGTTCGAAAGCCAATCGCTTCGTATAGAAGTTGTAGAAAAACATGATACCGGTCACAAGTAACTTTGTGATGTATTGATGTGTGTCCAGGAATGGGATCTTACTTAAGAAGTAAATGAGGGTTGTACTTATCCCAATGCCCAGTCCTGAAAAACTCATGGATAGTAAAAATGTGTGTGAGGCCTTTCGTCTCAGCTCAAAAATGAATCGTTTCTGAAGAAAGAAATTGACCAGAAACCCGCAGGAGGCCGAGATGATATTGGAGGGTACTTTGTCCACTCCAGAATACACGAGTGATAAGTAGAGCGTGTAGTCTACAATAGTAGCCACCAGTGAGGTACTGGCAAACTTCAGTTTGGGTAATATGAATGTTTCTATTTTCTTTCGCAAGCTCACAAGACCACAAGATTAGTAAAAGACAGACCAAATGCCAATAGTTATTTGGTTGTCATATCGGTCTTTTATGGAGTGGGGCACATCAGGCATCTGCTTGTTTCGCACTACCAGAATGATGTTGTTTTCATCCAGGTATTGATTTAGCGTGGGAGTGGCTTCATGGTCTATCAATGGAAAATAAAATTGTCTCCATTGGTCATCATTTTCCCAATGCAATTCACGAGTCACATTTCGACTGATCATCCCATGAACCCTATTCATGTGAAAACTGAGAGAAGGCGCCAGGCGATCATATACCAGTATATTCCGGTCTTCCATATCCTCTTCCTTCAACCAATCAGCAATGGGTTTGGCCGTTGACGCACTCAATTCATTAGCCCTCAGATAGTGTGGTGCCATTAGCAGCACCATGGAGGCAAAGACAATTCCCGTGGACAGGATCCTGGTCCTTAATTGGATAGTTTTCATAGTTCCGATCCATATCAACAAGCCTGCAGCCAGGACCCACCAGAAATACATTCCTACCGAGCCTCTTACATCATCAGTAACCAGGGGTGTAATCAATAGAGCCAGAAGAATGAGGCTAAAAAAGATGAGTTGCGACCTGTACCATCTCCTGATACCTGCGTTCGATACCGTGTCAAAAACCATTGGAATGAATAGTGCCACATTCCAGAATAGAGGTAAAATGTAAAGAAGCAACTTGGAGCGAGAAATGCTAAAGAAGAGCATTGGGAAGAAAACGGATACCAGGATCCAGATAATCTGAGGTTTGCTATTTCCCTTTCTCAGCCAACTAAGCGCTGATTCCGCCAACATGGGAAGCCAGGGAAAGCATAGAAGTGGGGCTACAAGCAAATAAAAGTAGAACGGCATAGTGCGCTGATAAGCATCACTACTGTATCGCACCACTGATTGCTCATAAATGACATAACGAAGTATTTCTCGTCCTTCCATCTCCAATCCAATGAACCAACTCAATCCTACCACCAGAAATACTATAATTGCACCCATGACATGAATCGACCATCTCCAGGTTTCTCTGAAGTACCAAATAATCAGCAGTGACATCGGGCCGATATAAAACAAGGCTGCGGTGATCTTAGTCAAAAAAGCCAAACCAGCAAATAAACCTGCCAGATACAGATGTGGTAATGATTTTCTCCTGGCATAAAAGAACACTGCCCACAAGGTTGCCATGATCCAGGTAGTCAGGTAGGCATCTGTCGTGAGATTCCTGATAGATATCAAAACAATGAGCATACTTCCATAGCTCAATGTGCTTATCCATGCTTTTTCCCGGCTTTCCCAAAACAAATGAGCCATCTTAAATATCAGAATCAACTGAAAGATGAAGGCGAACTGAAGAAAAAAGCGGGCCGAAAAAGCTGATGGCCCAAATAATGAATGAGAAATTGCAGTGATCCAGTACGTGAATGGTGGCTTGTGGTAATGTTCGAGGCCCAGATATTGGGGGTGCATCAGATCACCGGATTCATACATGACACGACTGATCTCCGCATAACGAGCCTCACTCGTGTCCAGGACACCCCATGCTCCCAAATTGTAGAAAAGCACGAAGAGTAAGGCAAAAACGGCAATCAT
>JAUILM010000051.1 GCA_030432855.1 Bacteroidia bacterium | reverse complement strand
CATAACGCACTGCCACAGGTTCTGGCACCCTGTCACTTTTGACCAAAACATTGGTGCGATTTACAATGGTAGCCTCTGCGGGATAGAAAACTTTGTCCTGTCCTGGAAACACTGGGTTCCTTCTGCATTAACGGTGACTTAAAGATCATCAAAGATATTTTTGAAAATGTAGACTTTGATTTCAACGGGGCCAATGTGCTTTATTCACTTTCATTGGAGAAGATAGCCCGCATGTATCGCGGTGCCTTAGATAACGGATTTACGAGTTTCGCTGAGGCATAAAAGATGAAATCCGTTCCAAGCATTGAAATCAACCTTGAGTCCGTACAGGAAGGTTTACGGCTTTGGATAGATGCACGAAGGTCTGATTCTTTGTTTGATGCAGATGATGATGCCGAGGATAATAATGAAGCAAGATTTCAGCTTGTAGAAGGTTGCTTATATGACTATCAAATTAGTGATCCACACTTTGTTCTGGGTGATATTGGTGAGAACATCATACAGCAGCACAAACGAACCACAAATCTGGGAACAATTTCGCCCAATATTTTTGTGGGCACACTTTCCGTTCCCTTGCTCAACAAAGGCACTTCAGAAGAGCTTTTCAAGGTTCAACTCGAAGTACAATCCATCAAGTCAGAATACCGTGATGATTACCGGGACATGCTGGAGTTGATTACCGAAAAATGTACAGACCTTCTATTACGAGCAAATTCGCCCGTTTCGCAACATTTTGAAATTGACTACAGCAGGGACAGTCAGACACTTTATCAAAAGTTCGCTTTTATTAAATCGGTGATTGGCTCAGACGACTTTACTGAAGCCATACATCGCATTGTTACTTCGCCGGTGACCAGATGGAAAGAAACCACCGAAGAAAAAGACATACGTAATGCGAGGAGATTTTCCAATGCCAACATCAAGGAGATACTGAAAAGAGGAAATCGAACGAAAATTCCTGAAGGCCATTTCCTAACAGGCTTCGGCATGGATACATTGCCTGAACGCATTAACACTATAAGGAAAACAGATTCAGTTGACACGCCAGAGAACCGTTTCGTCAAACATGCACTTGAAACATTCCTGAGGTTTTGCGCTGATATACATAGTAAGGCAAAGGACTTTGGTCATGGAAGAATGGAGAATGAATCACAATTATTGATTCGAAGTCTGGAAAGCCGACTGCATCACACCCTATTCAAGGATATTTCAAGACCAAGTACATTGAAGCTAAATAGCCCTGTATTGCAGCGCAAAGAAGGATACCGGGATGTGTTGAGAGTTTGGCTAATGTTTGACCTTGCAGCTAAACTAATCTGGAAAGGTGGAGAAGATGTATACAGCGGAGGTAAAAAAGATATAGCCACTTTATATGAATACTGGCTTTTTTTCAAATTGCTGGACCTGCTACAGTCCATTTTTAAAATAGAACCAAAAGACATATCGGAGTTAATAAAAGAAACTCCGGACGGACTGAGCCTGCAAATAAAGCAGGGAAAATCTACAGCACTGCGAGGTGTCTATAATTCTGGCAGTAGAAAACTCAATATTCGCTTCAACTACAATCGTTCATTCAGTGGTAAAAACCCGTATCCCCAATCAGGCAGCTGGACAACAACCTTACGCCCTGACTACACACTTTCTCTCTGGCCTTATGGAATTTCAGAGGCTGAAGCCGAAAACCAGGAGCTGATTGTTCATATTCATTTTGATGCAAAATATAAAATAGCCAACCTGACTGATTTTCTTGAACAGAAAGTTGACAACGACCTTGACAGGGAAAAATCAGAAAACAGAAAAGGCATTTACAAGAAAGGAGATCTGCTAAAGATGCACGCTTACAAAGATGCCATAAGACGAACGGGAGGTGCTTATGTTTTATACCCAGGTGATAAATCCATAAACCAAAAAGGTTTTCACGAAATTATCCCCGGGCTTGGAGCATTTCCCGTAAGACCTTCTAAAACGGATAGCGGAATCGGCGAATTAAAAGCATTTGTGTTAGAAATAACTGAACACCTCATAAATCGAGCTTCACAACGGGAGAAAATCGCTTTCAGAACTTTTGACATTTTCAAAGATCCACCGGAATCAGACAGTGTAGTCAAAGAGCCACTACCAGAAAATTATAATGCCAACAGAGACTTAATACCAGACGACACCTTTGTCTTGGTTGGATATTACAACTCAAAGAACCAATACAACTGGATTCGACGACATGGCCTTTATAATTTTAGAATGGGTTCAGGTACCGGATCACTCATACTGGATAAAGAAACAGTAAGTTCAAAATACTTATTGCTTCACACTCTAGGTGACACGGACTCCGGTGACTTATGGAAGATTGCTAGTAAGGGACCAAGAGTGTACTCAAAGGAGGATATGGAAAGAAAAGAATATCCAAAGCCGAAAAAGGAAATGCAGGACAATTATCTAGTCATCCAAATTGAACCAGTTACTGATAGTGAATTTGAGAATGTGAGGTGGAATTTCAAAAACCTAAGAAATTATTCGACAGGCAGAGCATCTGCATTTCCATTTACAACTAATCTGACGGAACTTATGAAAAACAAGATCAGTTAGATGCGACCTTGCATTTAGACAACCCAAGCAGCCGCAGGTAGTGGCTCAACGTGGTAAGATTCGTCTCCCCAGTCAGACAAGGGTTGCCGTGGCGACCTGGATCATATAAAGGATTAATCACCATGTTCACTGAGTAAGAACTAGGATAAATGTGGGGAAGTTGAAATGTATAGATTAAGTAAGACTAGTAATAGAAATATACTAGGGGAAAGAATCGAGCAAGTTGAGGTAGAAGATGCAAGGCATTGCATCCTACCACAGATAACAAAAAAGCATTCCATTTCACCAGGTTGCAGTGACCCAACAGATTGCACTACTCACTTCAAAATTTCGTATCTTTGAGTAAATGGATAAGATTGGCGGCATAGAGATTAGAGTCGTTGGAAAATCAGGCAATTTGGAACTCAAACCTGATAACTACGACATTAGGCACATTGCATCTATATTGCAAAATGTCGAGGATCTATTATTTCCCAACAGTAAGAGAGACCGACCATTAATTACATATGATATTGAAGAGGGATCGGTAAGACATATTTTTAAAACCTCAATTCAATACATTATCGGATTCAGTGCAATTCTTGGACAAATCCAGGATTCCAATTCAATTGACTTCCTGGACATAAAAACTGCAAGAGCATTTGAGAGTATTCAAGAATTATCTCTTCAAAAGAACTACGAATTTCAATTTAGTACCTCTGTTAAGGGTAATATTGAGCTTTCAATAAATCCAAAAACTAAGTTCTACAGATCAGAAAACATTTGGGTTGATGCTGAATTCTACTTTTATGGTGTTTTAACAAATGCTGGAGGAAAAAGTAAGGCTAATATTCATTTGGACACAAAAGAATATGGTTCTTTAACCATTAACACCGGTAAAGACTTTTTAGAAGGACAAGAAGAAAATCTCTTATACAAAAAGTTTGGCGTCAGGGCATCTGGAAAACAAAATCTTGACACTGGTGAATTTGACACAAAATCATTAACACTACTAGAGCTAGTAAATTATAACCCCAGGTATGACTCTGAATATTTAGATTCATTAATTTCCAGAGCAAAGAAGAGCTGGAAGGGAGTGAACACGGATGAATGGCTAAATAATCTAAGAGGAGACTATGAAGCATAGCGTTCTTTTAGACACAAGTTTCTTTGTTCGCCTTCTTAATGATGAAGATCCACTACACAATAACGCTAAAGATTACTTCAAATACTTTCTCAAAGAAGAAATAGTACTAAAAATATCCACAATTTCGATTGCAGAGTATTGTGTCAAAGGTCAAATTGATGAGCTTCCACTAAAGAATTTACAAATAATTCCATTTAACCTGGACCAGGCTACAAGAACGGGAGAATTTGCAGGAGCTATATTTGAAGAGAATAAAACAAGTAAAGAGAAGCTTACTCCGAGAGCAATAATTCCTAATGATTCGAAACTTTTTGCCCAGGCAGATTTGGATGAATCGATTTCATACTTCATCACTTCTGACAGTCGTTCAAAAAAAACCTATCAGAATTTGAAGAAACGGATCAATCCAAAATTTCAAATCCTTGACATTTCAAGACCCTACCATGAGACTTTTGGACTATTGGATCTCGAGTAAAGAAGTAAACTCTACAATAATGGACACAAAATCATAGCTCTATGGGACACTCCTCTACATATAGTCACCATGTATCCGAAGCTGCCATTCTTGACCTCTTATCTTAAGTTTATAAAATAAATTGGGAAAGTGTTCTTCGGAAGTCACTTTTCAATTGAAGCTGATTAGTCTTTAGTAATAACACGGATCGTCCAAAGTAAAATCTTTTCAGGGCCACTTTCCATCTGACCCCCTAAATCTTAAAACATCGAGCGTAAGGTCCTCAAGACCTACTTGCCCATCCACTCCTTTAGCTTTCCTGCACGTTCTTTGCTAACCAGCACTCGGTCTGATCCGGGAGTTGGTTGCAGGTTGACAACCAGCTTGCCCCCAAAATAAGGTGAAACCGACCGAATGGACTTTATGTGAATGATATAATTTCGATTCGCCTTGAAAAACTCTTCCGGATTTAATAAATCGACCAGGTCTTCCAATGAGGTATCGACTAAAAATCGTTGATTGTCCCAGGTCTTGAGGACGCATACCTTGGCATCAACCGAGAACCACGCAATATCTTTTACATCAATGCTCATCCAATCTCTACCCTGCTTGACCAAAAATCGTTTGCGAAAGTGAGTCGTCTTATTCTTGATGTATTTCTGATAGTAAGATTGAAGTCTATCAAATTTATGTAGCGCTTTTACCAGATCCATTTCCGAGACAGGATTCAGTAGGTAGTCTACACAATTCACTTTAAGAGCGTCCTTTAGGTGGCTAACTTCATCTGCAATAAAAATAATGGGTGGGAGAAGTGCAGGGTCTTCATCCCCATCCAAATACATGCCATCTTTCATCTGCACATCCATGAAAATGAGATCCACTTGTCCATCTAATCGATCCAATTGATGCAGTGCATCCTGTATAGTATCTGCTGATCCGAGAACCATGATCTCAAAATCAAGATGAGATAGCAAATGCTCCATTTCTATCCTCGTCTTTTGATCAGAAATTGCCAGGAAAACTACATTCGGCACCCTCATCTGAGAGTAGGTAAGTTCAGGAAACAATTCAGAAGCTTCATTCCCATTTTTTGTCAGTTTAAGTACAATCCCATTGACAGATGATCCTCTTCATCACAATTTGCCCCTTTTCATAATTAGTAAAACGTACCAATCTATGCATCTCATATCCCTACATCAAACAAGATTTCTCATGCTGCGGGTTTCCTTTATCACCTTCTATCTATGTATCTTTTTGACCACGATAGCACATTCTCAGGACTTCATTCCACCAAGCCTGAAGAAATACCTCGCAGAAAATGACACTACTCTGGCTAACGCACTTTACCTACTACCCTATGCATCCGAATACGGGACAAATGCGGCATCCACATCCGCATCGCTCGTACTCGATTCGACGATTGATTACCGAATAACTGACCCCTTCGGAGGAAACTTCATCCTATATCCGTTGAGCAAGGTTTTGTTTGACTACCCCGAGGATCACCTGATTATCGAAACAGAAAGCACCCTGGAGGTACCAGACTGGAAGTATTCTACTAAAGTATCCAGGACATTAGATTCACAACAACGACTTTTCCGGCTTTTGGCAGAAAACTTTAACGAATGGGATGACGCCTGGGAACCCGACTCAAGAATGGAAATCACCTATCATGGAAACTCTGAAGAAGATATGGAAGGATTTTTTATCGATATGTGGTCCTATGATTTAAATTATTGGCAACGTGCCATTACGGTAGAAAACGAGTATAGTGAAGCAGATCAAATACTTTCCTCTCTTAGCACCCTTCACTTTGGAGAATTTGAGATCGTATTTCTCGACAAATACCTATATGACTCTTTGTCTCAAAATTATCGGATGGAATCTTATCTGGTAGAGCCAGAAGATACTTCCTTGATTGGCGTAACTGAACACACACACTTCAACAATCTTTTAATATCCTCCACTGAATACAATGTGGATGATTTGCGGCAGCTACAACCCACACTCAAAACAGATTTTTCGTACGACGCACAACACCGACTGGATTCAATGTTTACCTATCATGATAGTACCGGAGCTGGTTCCTGGGAAAAGTTGAATGTGATCCAGTACGATTACGATGAGGGCCATGGCAAGACCTCACTTTGGGACTTCATTGGTTATGAGCTCGGTGAGCCCATTATCCATCAAAGAATCACATACAATTACAATGACAATGACTTAATACATATAGAGCGATTTCAACATGTAGACCTGGATTCAGGAGAAGACGAATACATCTCTCAAAAAGTCTACTTCTATTCTGATCTTTCGACATCCGTAGACCAGCCTGCCCCACCCTATTCATTCCTTCAGGTATACCCTAACCCAGCAACTAACTACATCACGTTAAATATTGAGGAAGCGCATCATGTCGAAATATTTGATGTAATGGGAAAGTCCTGGCAAGTGCTTAATCCCATATCGTGTCAAAACGTAATTCTAGACACCGGACATTTATCAGAAGGTATTTATCACCTGATCGTCAAAGATAAAAATGGAACGCACATCGGACGCTTTACCAAGATATCGCCATAATAGTGTGTATCCAAAAAACTGTCCCCGGCATGCTTTATTGTGTCCATTTGACCGACCGCACCAGGTCATGAATGAATGTCAGCTTTTGAACCACGGAATCCGAAATAACAAAAGGATATAAATCAGAAATCCCCATAGAACGATTGATACTATTCATAGCATAAAACAGTGGTAAACTATAGTCGAGAATCTGTTTAAAATCTTGCGTCTCATAAGGGTCAAAAGTGGCTTTCGCATGCATATGTTCGGCATTTCTTAATTCCGGTTCAACATCAAGACCAAAGTGATAGGCGGTCTCCATGGTATCTATGAGATGCATGTAATGTGCCCATGTCTCTGCCCAATCTTCCCATGGATGGGCAGTGGCATAGGCGCTTATATATTGACCTTGCCATTGGGCTGCCGGACCTGCATTATAATAGGTGCGTAAAGACTCCGTATAATCCACCTGCTCATTACCAAATATAGATCTGAAGGCTTGCAAGTTATCAGCATTCTTCCAGACCAGTTGATCCCAGTAGTAATGTCCAATCTCATGTCGCAAATGACCGATCATGGTACGGTATGGCTCCTTTAAATCCTTGCGTATCATTTCCCTTTGTACGGAATCCGCTTCAGAAAGAAGAATGGTAATTTCACCATTTGCATGTCCCATTTTTATATCCTTCCCCTCCAATTCTTTATCTACAAAATGAAACCAAAGGCCGTCATCTTCGGGTGTCTCTTTGCGCCTGACAGGTAGTTGAAGACGTCTCAGTGAATAGACCAGGCGATGTTTTGCGCTTTCAAAATAGCGCCACTTTTCAATGGCAGAGTCTACCTCCAGATTTGGAATTGTATGATTTAGGTGACATGCTGCACAGTATCCGTCCCCATCCGTCTTAATCAACCAATTGCACACATCATAATCATGATTTTGACAGTATTTGACTTGTCTGCCATCGGGTAGCTGCCAATATTCAAGGTTCGGTTGTAAAGCATGCATGTCTTTACTTTCATCGAAATAACCCAACCATGAGCCACATTTCTGGCATATCGTGTTTTCGAAGAAAATGGGATTTTCACAATGGCTGCACTGAAATATTTTCATACAAACGAAATGATTTATCTTTGAACAACTATCTCAACAAATATAAAGTTTGGTCTGTACCCGGGACAAAGCTCATTTACTGTAGGTGCCACAGGTAAACTATGGCTTAAAGAGGCTCTTAACCAAAATGTGGTGGGTTTAAGGAATTAGGGATAGATTGATTTAAGATTTTGGCCGGTTCTTATGTATTGGATTCCTGCCTTCAGGATTGGGCGAGCGTCACACATATGTTTTGAAGCGGCCATGCTCTATACTGTATGAGCCAAACTAAGAAGTAGAGCGGAGAACCTGCAATATCTAACCTCTGAGAATAATTGCAGGGGAGTAAGATGCGCGAGTTTATAGAGCATAGCGGAAAAGCATATAGTGTGACCGACCAAGGCTGACAGCAGGCAGTTTTGCCCAACTTTTTCTGCAAAAAGTTGGCCGCCGGAGGCATCTGGAGTAATACAATTCAATTTCTTTAGCTAACTCTATATTAAACCAACAACATGAATTTAGTCCTTATTCACGAAACCTATAGTATATGACCAAGACCACTTAAAGATCACCCAAAATGTCCGCTTGCTTCTGCAGGCCGCTACTAACTTTACTCCTTTCAGGAATTAGCTCTACGAATTGATTTAAAGTACTGCTTATGTTACGTCGCTTTTTCCTCATGATTACCACACTCATGGTCACTATTGACCTGGCAAGTCAGTCTCCGGAAGAAATCTGTCTGACACAAAACCAATGGAATGATCGGTATGCATCCTATGACCCAAAGGGCGAACACATTCTCTATGAGTCTGACAGTGCAGGAAATTGGGACATTTTCATCATGGATTACCAGGGTCAACAACGACAGCAATTAACGATAAGTACCGCTGATGACCGGAGGCCAACCTGGCACCCCAATGGAAAAAAAATACTTTTTAAGTCGGATCGGGATGGTACCAGCCGCCTCTATGTCCTAAAGTTAAAAAATCGCAAGATCAGAAAATTGACTAAAAACCTGGAAGGCAAAACACCACTATTTGCTGCCTATAACCCTACGGGGAAGAAAATTGCTGTCAGTCTTCAGGAGTCCGAATCAAAGAGTAATATCATAATTCTCAAACACAATGGAAAACGGTTGCACGATCTCACCAATAATGAATTTCGCAATTTCTATCCGCGTTGGTCTCCTGATGGAAAAGAAATTATTTTCTTCTCCAGAAAAGATACTAATAATGAAGATGATGAAATATACAGCACAAGGGTAGGAAGCAGTACCTTTCGTCGACTTACGAAATGGCCCACACATAATTTTTGTCCTGCCTGGTCACCGGACCAAAAAAGAATGGTCTATGTCACCTCTATGCCCGATAGTAGACCTGAAATATTTATAATGAACTCAGATGGAAGTGGAGTCTGCAGGCTCACTTACAATGAAGAGGGTGAAACACTTCCTTCCTGGCACCCAACCGAAAATAAAATTCTTATTACAGCTTTTCGAAATGGCAGTTTTCAAATTTGTGAGCTAATTTTACCACACTGAGAATCACTACTCCATCACAACAAATATCGATCACACAAACGCAGAATTCTTGTAACTCCTACTTTCCCTCAACCGTTGTAATTTCTACCGTCTTATCGAGCGATCCGGTGACCGCAATGGCGGCCGCTATCAATATGAGATTCTTGATGATATACTGACCTTCCAGGGTCAAGTCCCAAATACCATGATCAAAGGCAAGATCGGGTACGAGGACGAGAGGGAGAAAAGTGCAGGGAATCTGCATAAAGAGCAGAATAAGAGCATACCTGAGTGTACGAGGAAACAGCATCATGACACCTATCGCCATCTCCCAGTAGCCAAGGAAAGGAACAAACCAATGTGCATCGAACCAGAAAGCGGTTTGAGCCACCAGATGCTCCGCCGGACTGTGTCCCAGGGGTTTTAAAATGCCAAACCAAAAGAATACAATCGCCAGCGAATACTGAAGAAGCAGGATGGACTTCAAATGCATCTTGTGTACCAGTGAGTCCATAAACTGATGGAATCTCTCATACCATGAGTTGGATTCAAAAATTGCTTTCATAGGAACAGGTATAAAATGATGTGAAAAAATCCATGCAAATTTAATGTTAATTGACCTCACAAGCCACCTAATATTCTTTACAATGTCCCTCGTGTAGCATTTGTAACAAATTGTCACAGATCCATTAGAGAAACTTGCCCAGTGAGGATTGCATATGTCACGAAACCTGAAATATTTATTTTGAACTCAGATGAAAGTACGTCAACAAGCTTACTTTCAATGAAGGTGACGAAAAGCTCCCCTTTTTGGCATCCCATAGAAAGCAAGATTTTGTAACCGCATATTGAGAATGTAATCACAAAATTTGTGAATCCCATCTATAGTAAAAAAGATTGATCTTTCTGAGCCAGGATCAGATATAAAGTGTGGATAGAGCACCCGGCGGCGAGCTCTACACGGAGTTTCGAATTGTAAATGAGTCTAGTATAAATCGTAGTAATTTAGTACCAAGACAAATCCTGATGCCGACAATACGTCAGCCAGACTTGCGTATAGGAAAGCTCCATACGGCTCTGATGCCTGTCCTACACTTGCTGCAAGGTTGAATTGGTGGTGCGAAAAAACAAGTTAAATGCCATATTTATTTGCAGTTAACACATTAGGTTGTTACTTCGGCACCTGGATTGGATGCGTCTATAGAGATAGCCTTGAAGACAAGAAATAATCCAAACAATACTGCTCCATAATAGACCCGGAACCCTCCATCATTTGAAACTCCCTTTGAAAACCAGGTAAGAACAATTCCAAGAGCAATCAGTCCCAAACCTCCCAGAAGAAGACCTGTTCGAACAGTATTTGTTTCCCGCTTTATTTCCTTGTTCTTAACTTCCAGGAATTCAATGATCTCATTTTCACCAAAGTAAGGGTTCTTTACACCCTCTACTATTTCATCTTGTGACAGTCCCATTTTCCGCAAGCTTCTAACTCTCGATTTACTTTGGTTTTTAATTTCATCGATGCCTTCCTCTTGTAATATCGAAAGGATTGAATCATGAAACCCACTGAGTTCCTCAGATGAACTAAGGGGTTTCTCCTTTACTAGGAGCATTACAACTTGCGATTTATATTTTTCGAAAATCATTTTACGAAATGACCGACGAATTTCCTTTAGATCAAAGTCATACAATCCTGTACTACTTAAATTCTGACTGACCACGTCATATGACAGACCCTCTTCTGCAGATTTTAAAAATAATTCTGCATACCTGATTTTTTCATTGTATTTCATAATATAGATGGTTATTAAAGACTGCTGATAGGGATGTAAGATTTTCTAGCAATCGAATAAGGGGAGTAGAAGATCCTATTCTGGTTGTTTAAAAATCACTACAATCTCCATGCCATATACATAACATAGAAATACGCCACTTAAAAAAAAGCAGTAATTAATAGTTACGACATCGGGATCACAAATCAGATTATCCTATTCAAAACAATGATCCCAATGATGCAGGTCGGTACAATAGCCATCCGGTCAGGCTAAAGCGGGCCTTATGCGCTTCCACCACTCTATGTGGTACATCGGCACTCTTAAACAGTACACACCTTGCCCCTAATGGCTCCACTAGTATTGTCGACTCGTCCTTGTGGTATATCTCCAGTTCTCCCCCATCACCTTTTTGCCAGCCCTCATTGAGGTAGATGATCATAGAAATCATCCGGTTATTCCGATTTTGAAATTGATCCAGATGTCTGGCATAATGTCCTCCCGGAGGATAATTAGCAAAATGAAACTCAAAGCCCGAAAGGCTAAGAAAACAATATCGATTGAAGACTTGCATTGTCTCTTCCAGAAGGTGCCAGAAATCTGACAGCTCAATATCACGGCTGCGCTCCAGCCAGTAAGTATGATCTCCTCTGATCTCCTGATGTACTGTATGATTATCCAGGGCACCAATACCTGCCTGCGCAAAATGAGAAAGCCTGGAAAGAAAAAATGATCGCACTGTCGAATACAGATCTCCCTTGAGAAAGTTATCGATGATCACATAATCTTTTGTAGAGAGCTCGTCCACCCAGGAAAGCCAATCCTCTAAAGTATGGTAGGTATCCAATGCATTCAGCAAATTTCGCGCGAATGTAGTAAAAGCGCTCATAGTAAAATGCACTTTTTTCGGCCTGACAAGAACTCCCTGTTCTTCCCAAAACGAAGCAACTGGGCCTTTTCTAAAAAATAAATTTGCGCAGCTATGTAACTGCACGTATATTCGCAGTCAAATAGCTGCATTTATGAAAACCCGACGAGATGTATTTCAGGCCATTGCAGATCCAACCCGACGTGCTATCATTGGCCTGGTAGCGGTAAGTGCAATGACACCTGGAGCCATTGCGGAAAACTTTGATAGTACCCGACAGACCATATCCAGGCATATCCAGATCCTGACTGAGTGCGATCTTTTAATCCAGGAACAGCAAGGGCGAGAAATACTATATCACTTTAATCCTCAGAAAATGAAGGAAGTGAGTGACTTCATTGAGCCCTTTAGAAAGTTTTGGGATGATCGATTTAATACGCTGGAAGCTGTCATGAAAAAACACCAGTCCAAAAAGTAAACATTATGGAATTAAAAACGAAGGTAGATGCTCCGAAGAACCGGCAGGAATTATTTATCACGCGCAAATTCGAGATCCCGGTTAATCTCCTCTACAAAGCGCACACAGAAAGTGAATTTCTGACTCAATGGATGGGAACTAACGTGAGAAAATTAGAAGCTAAAAATCATGGTAGCTACCAGTTTGAGACATCTGATGCGGAGGGAAATATAGTTTTCAAAGCCAATGGAACATTCCATGAGTGCATTCCAAATGAGCGTTTGATCCGCACCTTTATCATGGAAAATACGGGCTTCGATGTGCAGCTGGAGTTTTTTGACTTTGAGGCACTAAGTTCAGAAACCAGTCAATTAACGATGCAAATTGTCTTTAAATCTATCGAACAAAGGGATCGCCTTTTAAAAATGCCATTCGCCCAGGGACTCAACATAGCACATGGACGACTTGAAAGTATATTCAAATAAGCTTAATTATGAGTAAAATACAAAAGATCACGTATTGGATATCCACATGTTGGCTTGCACTCGGCATGATATCGACTGGCATAGTACAATTGATAAAAATGGAGGAAGAAATGGAAATGATGTCACATCTTGGCTATCCACTATATTTCACTACCATTCTCGGTGTTTGGAAATTATTGGGATCTATTGCAATATTAATCCCCAAAGTTCCTTTAATTAAGGAATGGGCCTACGCAGGATTTTTCTTTGCAATGACAGGAGCCGTATTTTCACATCTGGCCGTCCAGGATCCCTTCACCGACCTTTTCGGCCCCGTTCTATTAATTATCCTGACCATCTTATCATGGTATTTCCGGCCTGCTGATCGGAGAATTGGTAGTTGACCAAGAAGAGACGTGTTTGAAAAAACACGAATCGAAATAACTATCTTATCCAGAAGGAAAATATGAAAGGTGAGGGACACAATGTATTTTGAAGGAAACAGTAAGTAGGGAACCTCGCTTTGTCAGCGATGAATAGAGTATCAGAAATTACTGCGCTTTTTTACTATTGTGTCCGACTCACCTTATCGATCAGGAATTTTCCAATTCCTGTTATGCAAAGTTTTTATTACTCAAAGAAAGGAATACCAGGGACCGCATATTTTCGCATCGCTTCCTCATTGATTTCCACACCCAAACCAGGAACATCCCTTAGTGGAATATGTCCGTCATCCGTAAGCATGGGACCTTCATAATTTACAATCTCCTCATACATTTCATTTTCATGGAAGTAAATTTGCCACTCAAGTATGAGGAAATTTGGAACGGCAGCACAAACATGAGCAGATGACATGGCTCCCAAGTAGGACGCGACCATATGAGGTGCAAAAGGCACATTGTAGGTATTGGCTAAATTGGCGATCCGAAGTCCTTCACCCAGTCCGCCACATTTTTGTAGGTCAGGCATGATTACATCCACGGCACCAATTTCCAAAGGATGTCGGAACCCGTAAGTGAGGTACCAATTTTCACCGCCACAGATTGGTGTGGTTGTGGATTGACGAATCCTGGCATATGATTCCGGCACTTCGGCGGGGACTGGTTCTTCCAGCCACATCAGGTCAAAAGGTTCAAGAGCTTTTGCAATCTTCATGCCTGCTCCCTCATCAAACCGCCCGTGACAATCCACACAAATATCAATTTTGGGTCCAACCGCCTCTCGCACTGCGGCTATCTGACTCACCATACGATCCAACTCCGGTATGCTCACACTCCAATTGTAGGGGTCCAGTTTATTTGGATCACCCCGATCGTCAATATCAAATTTTACAGCGGTAAAACCATATTTATCTACATCTTCCTTAGCTCGCCTTCCCATCTCCTCGGGCTCCAGACGGCTTCCTGCTGTGTCACAATAGACCCTGATTTTGTCACGAAATTTACCGCCCATCAGTTGGTACACAGGTAGCTCTAATGCTTTACCTACCAGGTCCCAAAGCGCTGTTTCGAGTGCCGTCATCACACAAACGTACATACCTGCCTGAGCTCCTTTAAACAGTCCACCTCGCCTGATTTCTTCCTGCAGACGATTGATATTCAAAGGATTCATACCAATCAAATGCCGCTCTGCAATATGGTGCACCACGTAATACGTACCATATACACCATCTACGCCCTGGCCATGTCCCACAATACCCTGATTCGTATAAATCTTAACAAATAAAC
>JAUILM010000857.1 GCA_030432855.1 Bacteroidia bacterium | reverse complement strand
AATGGGAGCAATGAGAATAATAGCTCCAATAATTTTGAAAACTACTAGGACCAAACCAAAGTAGTCTGGATAGCCCAGATGCCGAATTCCTTCTTTTGCCATCTCTGTCTGTCCGGTTAGTGCCGGTAGCACACCTTCAAATAGGAAAATGATAACTGTGGAAATCCAAAAAACATAATGGTGTTTTTTTGCTGAACTCATAATGTGTCATTTATTAAGAAAAAGGATTTGACATGATAAAAGTAGAGAGATGGTTGCTTTATGGTCGCTTGTGAATACGACTATATCGAGGGGTGATTACGACAAATCACTAAGAGGAAGACGATGCCCTGGAGGTATCACAGTTTAATGAAGGGTACTACCTGTCTTTTCTGATGTATGGTTGTGCTGAGATAGTAAATGCCGGGTCCAAGATGGGATACGTCAATCGATCCATTGCTGATCTTATCTAGTACGAGTTGTCCTATGCCATCGTAGATCCTTGATCTTGTAGATTCGGATCCAGACCATTGTACAATGTCTTTGACCGGATTAGGAAAAATAGCAAGCTTTTCTGAAAGGTCAGGTAGGTCTGATGATGAGGTGACGGTACAAAGATTTTCAAATTGACTGACAAAGTTCCAAAGCAAATGGGTAGCCGAAAAATCCTGGGTTGCCATATCTCCACTTAATATACCTTCTCCGGATGTGCCTGGCCATTTATGTCCCCCATCTTCCGAAAGCCAGATTTCCTGAAAACTGTTATTTGCACAATTATTCCAGCGATACACCGAGGTACCATTTTCCATGCGGATCGTATCGATGACATCCTCGCACTCATTTTTCATGGCCCAGCTTCGCATTACTGAGTCTACTGGAGGGTAATAAAAACGGAGTAAGGGATTAGCAGAATATCCACCATAAAATAGTGCTGAAGAATCAGGCGCCGAATGTATATGAATAATGGGAACAGGACTACATTCGGGAGAGCATTCATCAATGATCATACTGGAAGAGACGGGAGCTACTGCCGCAAAGAGATGTGATAATTTACAGGCCACTGCATATGTCATCATTGCACCACTAGAAAAGCCGGTGGCATAGATTCGGTCAGGATCGATAGAGTAGTTAGAATTTAAATATTCGATCATCCTCTCTACAAAAAGGATGTCATTGATATTGTTGTTAAAGGCGTAGCCACAGCAGGCACCTGTATTCCAGCTTCTGGTTGATCCCAGCGCTTGGGGATACACAACGATAAATTTCTCTTCATCAGCAAGGTCCGATAGACCTGACTCATTTTCAAACTGGCCACTAAATCCAAAGCCGCCATGAAACGCGAAAAGTATGGGTAGGGGTTCAGTACCATCATAATCTTCCGGAAGATGAAGAATAAATTCACGAATAGTATCTACTTCCAGAGAAATACGTTGGCCATATGAGGGTATGAAGATGACAACCAGGAAAACTATTACAATAAATGCTTTTAATTGCATGGATCTTTTTTGGAAGTAAGCTAAGTGATGATCCAAAACAATGCCATGTACTGGCATATTGCGTGGTTTTCTACGCTATCGACCAATGACTTTTACAATATTGGGATCATATGCCAGACTGGCTTCAGTCAATCCTTTCTGGTCATAGTCCACTTGATGAAGAACATACCGCATTGCCTCTTTCCGTGCCAGGTCTTTATTATTTCCGTTGATCACCACCCAGGGTGAACGGGCGGTACCCGTTTTCTCAAACATTTTTTCTTTGTAGTGGGTGAAGTCATCCCATTTAAGCTGGGCCTGCATATCAACAGTACTAAGTTTCCAGCTGATCAGTGGATTGGACTTTCTTTCTTCCAACCTGGTATTTTGTTCCTGACGGTTGATAGAAAACCACAGTTTGAAAATGATCATGCCATCATCCAGAAGCATATTCTCAAACTCATTGACCTGCTTCATGAACAGCTGATATTGGGCCTCTGTGCAAAAACCCATTACGGGTTCTACAACCGCCCGATTGTACCAACTTCGATCGAAGAAGACCATTTCTCCCGGATTGGGAAAATGTTGAATATAACGTTGGAAATACCACTGTCCTCGTTCTTCATCCGTGGGTTTATTTAATGCTACAACGCGATAGTGTCTTGGATTTATAAATCGAATGAATCGCATAATGGCTCCACCTTTCCCTGCGCTATCACGTCCTTCACATATGATAATGATACGTTTCCCGGTCTCTATCAACCAGTTTTGCATACGCACCATTTCTGTCTGTAGTTGAATGTATTCCGGATCGCTCTCCATCGAATGTACATACATCGCTTTACATATTTTGATCGATGGAAAGATAGATATTTTAGGATTTAAACAGGGATGATTATTTGATCTGAACGATTTCATGATCACATCCTGATAGACGACCAGCATCCGCATCCCCGTGGTCAAGATACATGGCGGTAAGGATCATTTTCCAACCTTTCTTAGCTGGATCAATCCGAATGATGCCAGACGTACCCATGAGGTAGTACTGGTTCGCTCTTTTTTCGGTATCAATAATCCACGATGCCATTTTCTCGGCATCGTCCGCCGTGATTCCAGGATTGACAGGCATGATGGCGTCATTACTCCATTTTCCCGAAGATCCATGAAGCAGGCTAAGACTCAAGTCGGTATCTGTGTCTTTATATTTTGCAGCAATTTCATTGAAAGAAGGTCCGACCAGT
>JAUILM010000050.1 GCA_030432855.1 Bacteroidia bacterium | reverse complement strand
GCCAGAGAAAAAGAGATATCACAGGTGCTGTGTCTGTGGTAGAAGTCGAAGAAATTAACAAGATTGGTGCGGTCTCCAGTTTTACGCAAAAACTGGAAGGTCAGGCCGCTGGAGTTACCATTTCCACATCAGGCGAACCTGGTGAAGGGACCACAGTACGGATTCGTGGTATCAGTTCATTTCAGAACAATGACCCGTTATACATAATTGATGGAGTGCCGGTACAGGATGCCTATAATACCGGCTTTAACCCAAATGATATCGAAACCATTCAGGTGCTAAAGGATGCAGCATCAGCATCTATCTATGGTGCACGTGCCAACAACGGGGTAATTATTATTACCACTAAGAAGGGTAAATCAGGTCGTGCGCAGGTCACCTATGATGCGTATGTAGGCGCTGCCAGTCCTGCCCACAACATGGACTGGATGATTCAAGATCCGGTGGACTACTCCAACTATGTATGGGATCGATATGAAAATGCAGGGCTTGATCAGGATGCGGCAAGCCCCTACTCTGTGGGTAGAGGTCAATTACCAGACTATATCTTTCCGTTTCCTGGTGCAGTGGATGAGTCTACGTATTCTTATCCAGATAATATTATCATAAGAACTAATAAAGAGGGTACGAACTGGTTTGATGAAGTATTCAGAACAGCTCCTGTAACAGAACATAACCTGGGTATTGCGGGAGGTAGTGATAATGCGAATTACTATTTCTCGGCGAGTTATTTAGATCAGCAAGGAACGATGTTGTATAACTACTTCCGTAGATTCTCACTTAGGGCGAATACCAGCGTTAAGGTAGGACCCTTCACACTCGGTGAGAACATTTCATTAACAAGGTCTAATAGTGTGGGTCAAGATCGAATAGGTGGTGGTAACCAGGATGAACAAGGTATCATTTCTAATCTATCCCGAGTTCATCCGCTTATTCCTGTATACGATGTGGGAGGAAATGCCGGAGGTGGCAAAGGTGGAGGACTTTCTGGAGGTAACTCAGTCTTTTCGCTGATGAGAGCGAAAGATAATGATGGAACATTTTACCGAATCTTAGGTAACGTCTATGCTGAAGTGGACATTATTGAAGGTCTCCGTGCGCGAACCAGTATTGGTGCAAACTACTTCAATAACTTTACACAAGGATTTAACTTCCCTGTATACGAAGCTCGGCAGCCAAATACCGGTAATGGTTTCAGTGAAAACTGGTCCAATGGGTATAGCTGGACCTGGACTAATACATTAACCTATGACCGAACCTTCGGAGAGAAACACGATTTCCAATTACTGCTGGGCTATGAGGCTATTAGGAATGAGAACCGAAATATCAATGGAGGAATCAATCAATATGTGACTTTCGATCCCAATGCCTGGTATGTGAATGGTGGTTTGGCCGATCCGGATACCCGCTCAGTAAACTCAGGAGGTGGATTTAGTTCATTGGTGTCTGCTTTTACAAAATTAGACTACGTCTATGACGGTAAATACATCGTTAGCGGAACCTTGCGAAGAGATGGGTCCTCTAATTTTGGAACTGAGAAATATGGTTGGTTCCCAGCTTTTAGTTTAGGTTGGCGAATTGCCGGTGAGCCCTTCCTACAAAATGTAGGTTGGTTGGATGACTTGAAGGTCCGATTTGGATGGGGTGTCACAGGAAACCAAAGTGTTCCCGGTGGAAATGCTTTTGATCGATTTGGCGGCGGTGTAGCGTCTACATTCTATGACATCAATGGTACAAATAGCTCTATTGTCGCTGGTTATGCACTGATCAATCGAGGTAACTCTGGTACCAAGTGGGAAGAAAATATTTCTAAAAACTTTGGTCTGGATGCCTCATTGCTGAATGGAAAATTAGATCTGGTATTAGATATATATAGTCGAACGGTAGACGGTCTTCTGTTTCCAGCTGCCCTACCCGGTACGGCAGGAACAGCAGCCCCAGCATTCGTTAACATCGCATCCATGCGTAATGATGGAGTGGATATCAGCCTTGCCTGGAGAAATCGAGTAAGTCCTGATTTTAGCTATAATGCTTCTGCAGTTTTTACAAAATATCGGAACGAGGTGGTCAGTATTGATGGAAGTTCTGACTCTTTCTTCCCAGGTGGATTTGATTCACGAATTGGAATCGTGAACTTTAATCAGATCGGACAACCCATTTCTTCTTTCTTTGGATTTCAGGCGGATGGATTTTTTAATTCACAGGCTGAGGTGGACGCACATGCAACGCAAGATGGGGCCGAACCTGGTCGAATTCGATTTAAGGACCTGAATAATGATGGTATGATCAATGACGATGATAAAGGCGCCATTGGCAATCCACATCCGGATTTCACATTAGGATTAAATCTTGGGTTCGCCTATAAGAATTTTGATTTCACAACATTTTTATACACATCTATAGGAAATCACATATTCAATTATGAGAAACTATTTAACGTTTTTAGCTTCTTCAATTCGAATGTGCGTAAGGATGTATTAACGGATTCATGGACACCGTCAAATACGGATTCAAAATATCCAATTAATGATTTGAATGATATTTTTAGTATCCAACCAAGTACATTTTATGTGGAAGATGCGTCATATCTTCGTGCAAAGAATATTCAATTGGGGTACACTTTCCCTGAAAGTACATTCGGAAATGTATTCTCGAGCTTAAGAATTTATGTTCAGGCTCAAAACCTTTTCACAATTACAGGCTATGAAGGTCTGGATCCTGCTCCTTCCAATTTTGGAATCAACGGTGGATCTACTGGTAGCGCTGATTTATGGACTGGCTTTGATTTAGGTAATTACCCAGCGAGTAGAACCTTTATGTTTGGAGTTAATGCAAAATTCTAGGTATCTGACTTAATCCGCTTGAATAAATTCAATTAGGTGAATTCAAAAAAGAATTAAAAAATGAATAAAATAATATTTGGTGTACTTACAAGTTTACTAATGGGAGTTACAATCTACTCCTGTTCGGAAGACTTCCTTGATGCACCTGCACAGGCATCCCTGGATGAGGGTACCCTAGCCAACCAGGATGGTGTCGAGGCCGCATTAATTTCTGCCTATTCGATGCTGGATGGATGGAACAATGACTGGGGGACATTTAATCCGCCCTGGGCAACAGCTGGTAGTAACTGGATTTTTGGAAGTGTCACCACTGATGATGCCTACAAAGGATCCGATCCTGGTGATCAACAGGAAATACAACTGATCGAACTCTTTCAATGGCAGCCTGCCAATGAGTATTTCAACATTAAGTTTCAGGCCTTATATGAAGGTATAGCCAGAGGAAATGCTGCTCTGAAGTTGATGTCAAATGCAGAAGCTATTAGTGAACCTGCCCGCATTGAGGGCGAAGTACGGTTCCTAAGAGCCCATTTCCACATGGATGCCTGGAAATTCTGGAAAAATGTACCGTATTATACGGAGGCAGATGAGGATTTTCGTAAGCCTAATAACACTGACATCATTCCTAACATCATGCAGGATTTTCAATTTGCAGTGGATAACCTCCCTGTAGATCAGTCTGCACCCGGTCGAGCTACTAAATATGCAGCTCAAGCGTACCTGGGTAAAGTCATGATGTACAATGGTGACTTCTCAGGGGCAAAAGCTCAGTTTGATGCCGTAGTAAATAGTGGGAAGTATGAATTGCAGCCTTGTTTCCATGATATATTTACGACCTCGGGTGAAAATGGAAGTGAGATGGTTTTCTCTATTCAAGCTTCTGTCAATGATGGAACCGGTGGAGGAGAAAATGGAAACTTTGCGGATCGACTGACTTTCCCACATGGAGGTAGTCCTTTCGGATGTTGCGGTTTTCATCAACCTTCACAGAATCTGGTCAATTTCCATAAAGTGGACGATAATGGTCTGCCAATTGGTGATAACTTTAATGATGCTGATGTAACAACCGATGATCTGGTAGATCCTCGCCTGGATTGGACAGTGGGAAGAGATGGTGTTCCATTCCTTGACCATGGCACCCACGAACCGGCATGGATTCGGAACAGAGCATTTGGCGGTCCTTACAGTGTTAAGAAATTCATCTATGCCGCCGGTGAAGAGAGTACCGTGGGATGGACTAACAAGCAACTTAATGCGGTTAATATTCCTATCATACGGTACGCTGATGTTTTATTGATGTTAGCTGAGTGTGAAGTGGAGTCAGGAAGTCTGGAACGTGCAAGAGAATTAGTTAACATGATTAGAACAAGAGCAGGAGCATGTGCACAGGGCCCTGATGGTGGAGTAACTACTATTGATGACGCGGGCATTACCTGGGCTAATTATCGTATAGGTACATATGATGACCCCTGGACCGATCAGGCAGCAGCCAGAAAAGCTGTTCGTACTGAGCGACGATTGGAGATGGCGATGGAAGGTCATCGTTTCTTTGATCTAAAACGATGGGGAGTAGCCGAGCAGGTGATTAATGAATACCTGGAGGTAGAAAAGACCAGGAGAAACTATCTTGAATCTCATAATGGAATGGAAGCAAGACATAATCTGTTTCCACTTCCGTTTACTCAGATACAGCTGAGTGCAGTGGATGGAACTCCTATGTTGACTCAAAACCCTGGATACTAATGACTAAGAGATTGTCTATTTAGACAAAAGTATATTTCATTTGGTTCCGTACCCGTGTGCTGCCGAGTGGCCCTAATCACTCAGCGATGTGCACGGGTATCTTTTTTTAGATCACATTTATAATTACATAAGCAGGTTGGGCACTGCGCTAGTTTTTTATACATTGCCAGAATGACTAGATATCCATTATTTATCATTTTTCTTTTGATGGTCATGGCTTCATGTGAGCCCGCTGGAGAGTCATCTGCAAGTGAGGAAAACAGGCAAAGCGAAAAGGCCTTGTTTGAATCGCTGGATTCAAATCAGACAGGTATTAATTTCGTCAACGAGGTTCATGATGGAGAGGAGTTTAATGTGCTTACCTATCGCAACTTCTACAATGGGGGAGGTGTAGCTATCGGGGACATAAATAATGATGGACTTAGTGATGTCTATTTCACAGCTAATATGGCCCCTAACCGCCTGTTTCTTAATAAAGGAAACTGGCAGTTTGAGGACATTACCGAAGCTGCAGGAGTTGCCGGAGAGAAGGCCTGGAGTACCGGAGTGGCCATGGCGGATATTAATGCAGATGGCCTGCTGGATATCTATGTATGCAATTCTGGTGATGTCAAGGGTGATAATAAGGAAAATGAATTATTCATTAATAATGGAGACCTGACATTTACGGAGTCTGGAGCCTCCTTTGGGTTAAATGATCAGGGATTTTCAACCCATGCCTCGTTTTTCGACTACGATATGGATGGTGACCTGGATTGTTATCTGCTCAATAATTCATTTAAGGATCCGGAGCGTATGGATATCTACAAGCAGACCCGGGAGGAAGTCGATGCAGAAGGAGGAGATAAATTATTACAAAATAATAATGGGGTTTTTACCGATGTCAGCGCATCAGCTGGTATTTATAGTAGTCCCATCGGATTTGGTCTGGGTTGTTCGGTAAGCGATCTTAATGGTGATATGTGGCCCGACATTTATATTAGTAATGACTTTTGGGAGCGTGACTACCTGTACATCAATCAACAAAATGGAACCTTCAAGGAGGTGCTGACCGATAATATTGATCTTTGTTCAGTTTCAAGTATGGGAGCTGATATTGCTGACTTAAATAATGATGGGGCCGCGGATGTATTTAGTACCGATATGTTGGCAGCTGACAATTATCGATTGAAGGCAATGACCATGTTCGACCCCTATCACCTGGAAGATCTAAAATATAGATCCAGTTTTCATTATCAAATTCTACAAAACTGCCTTCAGCTAAATAATGGAAATGCGGAATTTCAGGAAATTGCGAATCTATCAGGTGTAGCCGCCACCGACTGGAGTTGGGGCGCATTAATTTTCGATTTCGATAATAATGGGGCCAAGGACATTTTTGTGTCCAATGCGATTTATCACGAAATCATGTATCTCGACTTCACCAATTTTATTAATGATGAAGATGAGGTGAGGAAAATTGTGGAAGAAAAAGGTGCGTTTGATTGGCGTGATTTTGTGGAATATATGCCCAGTAATCCATTGTCAAATTTTGCATTCTATAGCAAAACAAGAAATGGTGACATCCCGATGTTTGAAAATCAGGCAATGGAGCTGGGATTGGGACAACCTGGATTTTCAAATGGTGCAGCATATGGCGACCTCGATAATGATGGCGATCTGGATTTGATCGTGAATAATGTAAATATGTCGCCTTTCATTTATAGGAATGGAGCCACTAATAATTTTGTCAAATTAAAATTAGAGGGTCCTGAGGGGAATGTACACGGAATTGGTGCCCGAGCTACTTTAAGAATTGGTGCGGAGAAGCAGGTCCTGCAATATTATCCTTCACGTGGATTCGAGAGTGCAGTGGAACCAGGACTTATTTTTGGGATTGGCTCCCATAATGTGGTAGATGAGCTTGAAGTCGTATGGCCCGATTTAAAGAGGCAGGTCATAAAAAATGTGCCCATTAATGAGGAATTTACAGTGAGTCATTCCAATGCCAATGATCGGTTTATTGCCGAGCAACAAGAAATGAATCCTCTTTTTCAGCTTGAGCAGGGTATGGTACAGGGAGAACATCGACATCAGGAAAACAGATATAATGACTTTAATCACGAGCGACTGTTGCCCAGAATGATATCCACTGAAGGACCCCCAATTGTCGTAGGTGATTTGAATGATGACGGACTGGATGATTTCATTTTGGGAGGAGCCACAGGGGATGAGGACAAGGTCTTCTTGCAGACCGCGAACGGTTGGCAAAGACAAGCGGGGACTTGGTCTACGCTCCTGATCGAGGACCTAACTTTTGAAACGACTTGTGGGGCTATATTTGATGCGGATGGGGACGGTGATAATGATATTTTGTTGGGATCGGGAGGCAATGAACCTGCTGGTGGAATTGCCGCTTTCGTACTGCGGTATTATGAAAACCTGGGAGACGGAAGGTTTCAGAAAGCAGTGGAAAAAACTCCGCCTGCAGCTGGTAATTTGTCAGTGATCAAACCCAGTGATGTGGACGGTGATGGTGATCTAGATTTGTTTTTAGGCGCACGAGTGGTCCCGGGAAATTATGGCCTGCCGGCGCGCAGTTTTTTACTCATTAATGAGGGTAATGGTAAGTGGTCCGATCAGACGACCCGAGAAATCGGCTCCCTGGGTATGGTGACGGATGCCGTTTGGTCTGACACGGATCGTGATGGTGATGACGACCTCATAGTGGTGGGTGAGTGGATCCCGATGATGATCTTTGATAACAATGGAGGGACTTTTTCACTTTCTCAAAGACAGACCTCGAAACCATATTCTGGTTGGTGGAATGCACTACTAGCTGTTGATCTGGACGGGGATGGTGACGACGATTACGTGGCCGGAAATTGGGGACTCAATACAAAATTTAAGGCAAATGATGACCAGCCACTGACAATGTTTGTAAAGGACTTTGATGATAATGGCAAGTCAGAGTTTATTATTAACTGGTATCCTCCTGCTGATCAGGAATCGTATCCGTTTGCGACCAAAATGGATATTACTGCGCAGTTACCTCATTTGAAAAAAGACAATCTTAAGTATGAGGACTACGCCCACAAAAAATACGATGACCTCTTTTCACCAGAAGAACAGGAGGGTGCCTACAATTATAAAGTAAATGTATTGGAGACGGGGGTATTCTGGAATGAATCCAATGGATTCCGTTGGGAGGCACTTCCTCTACCCGCCCAAATTGCTCCTGTTTTTAGTATCGTCAGCAGCGATTTCAATGGAGACGGGATAATGGATCTTTGGTTAGGAGGTAATTTCTATGGACTTAAACCTGAAGTAGGACGTCATGCTGCCAGCAAGGGCGTAAGTTTACTAGGGAGTACAGATCGTACATTCCAATCGGTATCTAATAAAGACTCGGGGCTATCTGTTGAGGGTGAGGTAAGAGATGCAACAATATTAAGTCACAAGGGCAAACCGTATTTCCTGATTAGCCGAAATGATAAGGAACTCCTGGTAGTATCACCGCAAGGCCAATCGATTTAATCTCGCTGTGGATGTACATGATTAGCAGAGGATTCAATAAGGGTTTCTTTATATGTACTTTCTGCTCTCTTGTTTTCATTTTGCTATGGCATGCCTGTCATCTGGAGGAAAAGAATTCCCAAGGAAAATTATTGGCCCAGAAACATTGTGGTAACTGCCATCTGGTGCCACAGCCTTCTGCCCTGGATCGACTGAGCTGGAGTAAGGTAATGTCCCAGATGAAACGCGAAATGGAGAAAGCTCAATATTTTGTGGATTCATTGGAGTGGATTACTGTTCAACAGTATTACTTCCAGGAATCACCGAAGCAACTTCCTCTTGCCAGCGGTAAACAAAAACTTGCTGGCAATAGTGACTGGCAAATGCAGAATCGAGGAATAGTGGATGAAAACATGGTTTCTGCCATCACCATGCTAGATGCTGTTACTTCAAATGAGGTGCTTGCAGGAGATGTGAGGGGAAATATTTTTTCCATTACTAAAGGTGGGACTGAGCTGGTTGATTCCCTTGAGAGCATACCTATGGAGGTCATGCGATCAGAAGATATTTTATTTTTTCTGGCAGTGGACAACTTAATGCCTTCCACCAAAAGAACCGGAAAGATAATATCGAAGAGAGGCAATGAACAAAAAATTGAGATCGATTCTCTTGATCGACCCATCGATTTTCATATATCAGATCTTGACTATGATGCTCAGGTTGAATTTATTGTAGCCAATTTTGGATCGACGATCGGCTCAGCCAATACCGGAGATCTAAGTATTTATGGATATGACTCTTCAGGCACCTTCAGTTTGAAGTTTAAAAAAGAAATGCCGGGAGCAGTTCGACTGCAGGTCCTGGACTATGATCACGATGGAGATGATGATATATTTTGCCTTTTCGCTCAGGGGCAGGAAGCCCTCTTTTATTTTGAAAATAATGGTGACCTCTCTTTTGAAGAGTATTTATTGATACAACTTAACCCTGAATACGGATCCAATGACTTTCTGGTGGCAGATATGGATAATGATGAGGATTTGGATATAGTTTTGACTAATGGAGATAACGGGGATAATACGCAGGTGCATAAACCCTATCATGGGCTTAGAATTTTTGAGAACCAGGGAGCACTCGAATTTACAGAGTCTGTTTTTTATCCGATTCATGGAGCTTCACGAGTGCTGACTACAGATCATGATGCAGACGGTGATCTTGACTTGATAGTACTATCTATGTATCCGGATCTGGCATCTTTTCCAGAGGAGGTATTGCTCTATTTCGAAAATGAAGGAAGGCTACGACTAGCACCCTCTTATGTTTTTGATGAACCGGATGATAAATGGATGCTTATGACCTGGGCTGATCTTGATAGTAGTGGAAAAAAAGAGTTAATCCTGGGAGCTAATCAATTTATTCAGGGTGTTTTAGTGCCTCCAAGGTTTGCAGATAAGTGGAGAAATAATGCGGCTGCAGTCCAAGTCTTGTCGATACAATGAGCATTATCTGATACTGGATCTCCAGGCGTCCGGTGTATTGCCTGTCCACCGCCTGAATGATCGGACAAATGCACTCGGCTCACTGTAGAGTAGAACCTCCGATATGGTTTGAATATTCATTTGTGTACTTTCAAGAAAAGCACAGGCCTGTGCTTTTCGATACCCATCCAAAATCTCTTTATAGCTGGTATTTTCCAGACGTAATTTTCTCTGGAGTGTTCTTGCACTCATATTTAAATGCTGTGCAACATGTGCTAAGCTGGGAAATTGATCATGGGACAAATAAATCATGGCTTGTTTCACAGCACTCACGATACCTTGTCCGGACTTTAGTTCTTCGATCTTTTTTTCTGCATGCCTTACAAGTATTCTCAAAAGATCAAAATCTGCTGTTGCAATCTGTGATTCCACATGCCTACGTGCAAATAGAATAGCTACTCGATCAGACCGATCGTAGACAGGGCAATTAAAGATCCGACGGTATTCACGACTCCAATTGCTGGCATCCCAATATACATGGATGGAGATGGGATGGTGCTCGTGGTGGGTCAATGCACGAAATTCACGCAGTGTAAATGCGATATAGCCCTCGATGGTATGTCTTGCAGCATCGGGATACTTTTGTTGCCAATCATGAATGGGGCGAATAGTAACCTCGTAATAATCTTTTTTTTCTTCAAGTGTCATGGGTAATGCACTGCATCCCAGATTGGCGAATGCACAACAATATTCAATGGCTTCTTTGACGGTAGCACAAGTTTGAGTTATCTGACCGATGAGTCCTGCTGCTGCCAGATTGAGATGTTCACCGGCATGAAGGCCAAAGCTGCGATCCCCAGTAAGCTTCGATGCGGAGAGGATGATCTCGCTATACAGGCTGTCACTTACAATGCATCCCTCAGCACTCAACTCTTCCTCGGTGAATCCAATTTGAGTGAAAAGACTCGATACATCGGCGCCTTTTAGTGCTGCAAAGCGTATCAAATTCAAGACAAATCGTCCATTGAAGGCCATACCGTAAAACTATATAATTTCTCGGTATGGCGCCTAATGTCAATCGAATGTCTGTAACTGTCAATGCTTACACACATACTTTGACGCAAATTTGAAAATATAAAAATGAAAGTCATGAAAGAGATAAACACAGGAATCGAAATCCAAGGTAGCGCCAACCAAGTTTGGAATTCACTATTACAAAAAGGGAATGCAACATGGAACCCTTTCATTCAGAAATTGGAAGGGACTATCAGTGAAGGGTCTACCATCCATGTCACATTGAGGGGCAATGACTCCAGGACGATGCAGTTTTCACCAAAAGTTCTGCAGTTAGATCCAAACCGGGAGTTTCGCTGGCTAGGCCATCTTTTTTTCAAGGGATTATTCGATGGTGAACACTACTTTATTATCCATGATCGAGGTTCAAATCGTGTCTATTTTGAACATGGAGAGCGATTTACCGGTCTTTTATCAGGACTCATTTTTAAGCTGATAGGACAGGATACCAGGGACTCTTTTATTAAAATGAATCAGGCTTTAAAAAAACATGTAGAAAATGATTCAATCTAATAATTCAAATTCTTTTTTAAAGTATGTGCTTAGGCTTAACGCAACTTTTAGCTTAACATCTGGAATCCTGATTTCACTATTTTCCCATAAGGTGTCTGATATTATGGGATTTAATTCACCTGTGATCTTAAACTATATGGGGCCCATTCTTTGTGGCTTTGCCATCTATGTATGGATGTACGCTTCGAGGCAGACGAGGAGTCATATCAAGATGATTATTTTTCAGGATTTACTTTGGGTGCTGGGGAGTATTATCCTACTGTTTACAGATCCTTTCGGCATTTCTGTGATAGGACTTTGGCTTATTGCTATTGTAGCTCTGATTGTATTGGACTTTGCACTACTCCAGACTTGGGGATTGTGGAGAATGGATAGAAGTGCAGATTGTAAACAATAGAAAATAAAATAGTGAGGAAACGGGAATCTGGAAAGTTTATTCTCTTGGCCCGGCCATGAATCGTTCCATGAGAAGCAACCTAATTTTTTAAAAAGTTTGATCCTATTTCTATCTTAGGGAAAATCGTTTTTCTTGATGATCCGATTCCTGGCCTTTGTTTACGCTCTTACGATTCCCTGGTTAATTCAGAGCCAGACGAGTTATTTACTGGAGGCTGAAGCATTTCTTGATCCGGGAGGATGGTCTGTCGATCCCCAGTTTGTTCAGCAAATGGGATCTCCATATCTCATGGCGCATGGCATGGGTCGACCTGTGCAGGATGCAAGGACTGAATTTAAAGTGGATCAGCACGGCTCGTATCATGTATGGGTAAGGACTAAGGACTGGGCTCCAGGTCCCTGGGAATCGCCTGGACGTTTCATTATTTACATCGATTCCATAGAGCATCTCGTGACTCCGGTACCCGAGTGGAATTGGGTCTATCTCGATCAATATGAACTTGCCGAGGGCCTTGTCAGCATTTCTCTTAGGGATGTGACCGGTTTCAATGCACGTTGTGACGCAATTTACCTAAGTACAGATTCAGTGACTCCTCCAATAGATTACGATGCTTTACAGGTGTGGCGGCAAGCAAAACATCGAGAGCCTTTAGCACCAGAGGTGGAAAAAACCTATGATTTGGTCATTACGGGTGGTGGTATTGCAGGTTGTGCTGCTGCGATTGCTGCTGCCGAACAAGGTCTCGAAGTGGCATTGATTCATGATAGACCTGTCCTGGGTGGAAATGCAAGTAGCGAGATACGCGTGCATACATTGGGCATATACGGAAAGTTTGAACGAATTCTAAGGAAGATTGACACAGAGCATTATCCGAATGGATCTGCAGAGGCTATTCGCGATCAAGAGAAAAGGGATAGCAATATGCATCAGTACGCCAACCTTGATATTTTTCTCAACTGGAGAGCGTATGATGCGGTTTCGAAAGACAGTATAATTCAATATGTCGATGCAAGACATACATCAAGTGGCGAACGCATACGGTTTAAATCCAACTTGTTTTTAGATTCCACCGGTGATGGTTGGATAGGTTACTGGGCTGGAGCAGAATACTCGTATGGTAGAGAAAGTGTATATAAGTATGGAGAAAAATGGCCGGAATGGGGTGAATTATGGAGTCCTGAAGTTGGTGATAATTTGGTGATGGGATCTTCAATTCTATGGCAAACTACGCTTTTGGATTCAGCCACATCATTCACCGAAGTGCCCTGGGCCATGGATGTGGCTCGAGATCACATGGCAACTGCTGGTGAATGGTACTGGGAATTCTCCAGGAGTGATATGCATCAAATTCGGGATGGAGAAGAAATTCGTGACCATCTCCTCAGAGCAATCTTTGGCTCATTCTACAATGCGAAACAAGATACCTCCCATTCGAATTATGCTCTTGAATGGGTGTCCTATTTATTGGGTAAGAGGGAGTCACGGAGACTTATGGGTGACCATATATTCACTTTTAACGATGTCACTGAATTGCGGAAATTTAAGGATTCAGTAGTGATGGAGATCCGGGAAGTCGATGTGCATTTTCAGAAGCAATTGGATGATGAAAAACAACCGGATTTTTTATCGACAGCGCTTTTTTATAAGACTTCGAAATACTATATCCCATACCGAAGTCTGTATTCACGAAATATTAAAAACCTGTTTATGGCAGGAAGAAACTTTAGTTGTTCTCATGTCGGTCTTGGTGGTCCCCGGGTGATGCGTACTACCGGGCAGATGGGAGCCGCAGTAGGTTATGCAGCATCACTCTGCAAAAGATTTGACGTTTTTCCCAGAGCTATCTATCATTCCTATTTAGATCAATACATGTCCCTAATTGAAGAAAGGCAATGGCTAAGACCTTAACAACCATTTTGAGTTTATTATTTATCTGGACTACTTCCAATAAACCAATTCATGAACCTCACTTTTTAGAGAGCCCCATACCCTGGGATCGGATAGATACTGCCGAATATATATCGTCTTTTCCGAGTACGACTACCGAATCTGATTTTGCACTTTACATACTGAAGGACCAGAAAGGGGAGCCTCTGTTTTTTTACAGCGCCCTGACCACTCCCGTATGTATTGATAATATTTGTAAACCGGTTGATATTGAGATTTATTGGGATCTTGTTGGTCAATACATTGGGTTGGCCATTGACCCGGAGAAACCTTTAACTAAATACGATCATGAAGTTTGGGTAGAAGAGGATTATGAAAAATTACATGCACTACTCCAGAATAAGCATTCGATATTAAATCGAAAATCATTGGACAACCTATACGATCTCCAGGCAAACCGTGAGGATACTATACGGTTTAATGGTCAGGAAGTAGATGCAATTACAGGCGCCACAAAAAAAGAAATTAAAGCGCATATTATTGATGGAGCACTTTATTCCTGCTATGCCGTCTGGCAGATTGCACATGGTCCGGTGCGTGATTCTATCCGAAGTTTCATCGATAGTACATTCGATCAAATTCAATGGCTGAAATTCCTGTATTCAGAAAACCGTGAGTATCAATATAAAGGACTTCAAAACCTCTCAGATACTGCTCTACACGATCATGCTGCCCGGATCATTGAAGTACTGCCCCAGAGTAAACCGGTCGCACGCACCTATGCGTTAAAGAAGTTACCCATACCTTTCTGGCAGAATGCAGCATTTGTGCAGGGAGTGTATAGCAATATGGGGGTATACGATGTCTTTTCTAATACCATACTAATAAATAAACTTAGTATTGCAGAACCGATCGGTCTCCTGGAAACCAGCAAGCATATTTCCCACCTTACTAAAAATCAACTCACAAAATATCTCAGTTTTATTCGACCCGAGATGCCTCACTATGAGCCCATAGTGGGAAATCTAAAGGATGCTTTTTCCACTAGCAATTATCGGTACAAGTACTTACTAGAAAGTTTTATGGATTAATCGTATGCCAAGGTTTACTATCCTCTTTAAGTTTTACTCGCTTCGAATTGACTCAACAGGATTTGAAATGGCGGCCCTTAAGCTTTGTATGCTTACCGTGACAAATGCGAGGATGATCGCAATAATTCCTGCCATGAAAAAGGTCCACCAAT
>JAUILM010000856.1 GCA_030432855.1 Bacteroidia bacterium | reverse complement strand
GGTCCGCGGGGCCTGATGATCAAGATACCGAAGGGATTTAAAGGTAAAATCAATCCGAAAGGATCTCAGTTTCGAGCCGTCGTAATTAAAGGTGAAATTCAATATGAAGAAGCGACCGCTGATAAATATAAGAAACTAGATCCCGGAAGCTATATGAGTGGCACGCTCCCTCATATCATTAAGTCTGAAAGTGCAGAATCCATTTTATATGTTAGCACCAATGGAAAGACTACCTTTAGTCTGGATAAATAAAGAGTGATAATACAGCAATCTGATAAAAGGGAGGGTTTAAATTGTGGGAGAAATATGGCTTTTCAGTCATCGGCACCACATCTGTAGGTTTTAGACACCAGGAATTTGGATATGTAGACACCTACATCATGTTTAAGGCTCTATAAGTGAGAATCTCCTTCCCGAGGCAGCTACCTTGGATCAACCACTCGTTATAGAACTAAATCATTTCCATGCCACATATGCACCTCATCTTTTCGACCATGCTCTTTCTATCTGCCTGCCAGAGTACTCACGTGAGTGAGCTAGACTTGTATTCAAAGGAAGGGAGACCACAGGTAGACCCGAAAATAGAGTACAAAATGCATGTCATCGTACCAGACTCGAGCATTCAGTACAAAGTCCTCCAAATTCAGCCTGATTCAAACCTTACGTACCATATCTTAGTGGTCAAGCCAGAGCCATAGAAAGTACCTTACCTCCCAAATACCGCGAATTACTGATTGAATTAGCCTGTCAATCAACTTAGACACTGTTCTCTAAATACTAATTCGCTTCCCTCCGCACCTTACTCCTATTACAGATTTTTTATCGAAATTAATGACATCTAAAGACACCCTTTAGATTCAGTTATGCTATTGAAGAATAAACTAAGAACAGATGAGTGCAAAACGAATTTTCTTTACCGGAGGGTCTGGTAAAGCTGGCAAACATGTAATTCCTTACCTCCTCGATCAGGGCCATAGGGTCATGAATGTTGATCTCGTGCCACTGGATCATCCCGGCGTGGACAATCTCATCGCCGATATCACTGACTCAGGACAGATGTTTAATGCCATGAGTTCGTATGCCGCATTAGATGAGTTAGAGCCTGGTACGGGGGTACCTGCATTTGATGCAGTGGTACACTTTGCCGCCGTACCGCGTATCCTGATAAATCCGGATAATGAGACCTTTCGGGTCAATACCATGGGCACCTATAACGTGATCGAAGCAGCTGTGAAACTCGGTATTGAAAAGGTCATAATTGCTTCATCAGAAACCACGTACGGTATCTGTTTTTCAGATGGTCAGACTGATCCAAAGGTGCTACCCCTTGAGGAAGATTATGACGTCGATCCGATGGATAGCTATGGACTATCAAAAGTGGTCAATGAAAAAACAGCTCGTAGTTTTCAACGCAGATCGGGTATCGATATTTATGCCCTGCGTATTGGCAATGTGATTGAACCCCATGAATACGCTGAGCTTTTTCCGCATTACTTTGAAAATCCGCAAGTGCGACGAAGAAATGCATTTTGCTACATTGATGCCCGCGACCTGGGGCAAATTGTCGATTTGTGTATTCAAAAGGATGGACTAGGCTATCAGGTATTTAATGCCGGTAATGATCATAATGGAGCGGTTATTCCCAGCCAGGAATTGGCCAATCGCTTCTTTCCTAATGTCCCGATCTCCCGAGACCTGGACGAACATGAAGCTCTATTCTCCAATCGTAAGATCCGGGAAGTGCTCGGATTTAAAGAACAGCACAACTGGCGGAAGTATGTGCAGTGGGATGGGATCTAATAGAGGTTCGACTAGTGGTACCCTATGGAGGTGTGGGATCCTGCATTCCAAATTTTACCATTACTTTTAAATAAACAGGCAGCGATGCCTGCCTAGCCTGATAAGTACATAATGAATCAGAAAACAAAGGAAGAAGTCTTAAATGGACGAACTGCACTCGGTATTGAATTTGGGTCCACCCGGATCAAAGCAGTCCTAATTACAAGTGATTTTGAAACGATTGCTTCGCAAACCTATGATTGGGAAAATCAATTAATTAATGGTTATTGGACATACAGTGTTGAGGAAATTATTAAGGGTCTGCAGGAGGTGTACCGGGGCATAAAGCAGGAGGTGGAAAATTCCTATGGCTTTGAATTAAAAAGCATCGGATCGATCGGATGTTCGGCAATGATGCAAGGATATATTGCACTGGACCAAAAAGGAGAACTTCTGGTACCCTTTAGAACCTGGCGAAACACCAATACCAGTGAAGCTGCAACGGCACTAACAAAAGAATTTAATTTTAAAATTCCACAGCGATGGAGCATTGCGCACTTGTATCAAGCTGTCATTAACGATGAAGATCATGTACACAATATCCATTACATCACCACATTATCCGGTTATATACATTGGCGGTTGACAGGCAATCGTTCCATCGGAATCTGTGATGCCTCCGGTATGTTTCCCATTGATCAAAATTCAGGTGATTTTGACACAGAGATGGTCAATACCTTTACAAGATTGATTGATCAAAAAAATTACAAGTGGAATTTGCGAGACATACTACCAAATGTCCTCCTGGCTGGTTCGGATGCCGGTAGTCTCAGCAAGGAAGGCGCAAAGCTACTTGATCCCTCTGGAACATTACAGCCAGGTATTCCAATGTGCCCACCGGAAGGTGACGGAGGCACAG
>JAUILM010000049.1 GCA_030432855.1 Bacteroidia bacterium | reverse complement strand
GACGCTATACACGATATACCAGGGGCAGCACGGCAAAATGGTGGAAAGGGCTGCTCCAGGTGGAGAAGGTCTGGTCATTGATCATTTTTCGAAAGAGGCTACCCAGGCTTATTTGGATCATATTGAAGATGCGTTTGGGAGTCTTGATATATCAGGTCTTCGGGCATTTTTCAATGATAGCTATGAAGTCGATGATGCCCGGGGACAATCCGATTGGACACCTGATTTTTTTGAATCTTTTGAATCTCTGAGAGGATATGATATTCGGGAATATTGGAACATTTTTGAAAATAATAACCCTCCTGATTTGGCCGACAGAATTCGGTCTGATTTTAGGCAAACGCTTTCCGATTTACTATTAAGTGAATTTACCGAAACGTGGACTGACTGGGCCCACCAACAGGGCGCGATCAGCCGCAATCAGGCCCATGGATCACCTGCCAATATTTTAGATTTATATGCAGCAAGCGATATTCCCGAAACGGAAGGGACTGAATTATTACGTATTAAATTTGCATCTTCTGCAGCACACCTTACCGGTAAAAAGCTGGTTTCCGCAGAAGCCGCAACCTGGCTTGATGAGCATTTTTTAATGGACTTTCAAAAACTTAAGGAAAATGTAGACCGATATTTTTCCGGTGGAGTGAATCATATTGTTTATCATGGTACATGCTATAGTCCTGACGAAATGGACTGGCCCGGCAGGTTGTTTTATGCGGCAATACATGCTAATGACAGAAATCCCCTTTGGAATGTGTTTCCTGAATTCAATAAGTATATAGAACGTGTACAATCTTTTCTTCAGAAGGGGCAAGCTGACAATGGCATCCTTTTATATTTTCCGATTTATGATCAATATGCGGAAAAGGGAAATGCTACTATTCAGCACTTTGACGGTGGGGTGGATGAGAATCCGGCCAGTTTTAATAAAGTGGCCAATGCACTGGATAGTTTGGGTTATGGCTATGATATTGTTTCTGATGATCTCCTTCAGACTATTCATCACCGGGATATTCATTTGGAAAGTCAGGATAAGGAATATAAAACTCTAATTGTTCCTCAATGTGAATTTATTCCATTTAGTACCTGGCAGCATATTTTTGTGTTGGCAGAATCAGGGGCTACTATCATTGTAGAAGGACATTTACCCCGATTTACTGCCGGTTTTTATAATTGGGAAGACCACGAGGAGAAACTCAAAAAATCATACGAGCACATCAATGAAAAGGTGGAAGACGGGTACATGGAAAGTACCATTGGCCGGGGAAAAATAATTATTACCTCATCGCTGGAGCCAACGCTTAGGAAGTTGCAACTCGACCAGGAAGTGCTGACATCCTTTGGATTACAATTTCATAGGAGAACACTGCACGATACTTCAATATATTTTATTTCGAATGGCTTTGCTAATGATGTCGATGCGTGGATAACCTTGGGGAAAGAAATGGAAAATGTTACCTTTTTTGATCCATTGACTGGCAGAATCGGAACGGCCGCTTCGCGAAAAGTTGGATCCAGGTTAGAGGTTCGAATACAATTGAGGAAAGGAGCAAGTCTAATCCTTCGGGAGGGAAGGGCTGCCGCTCCATGGTCTTACTCCAACGCAAATGTGGATGGAGATCAAATCGAGGGCCCCTGGACTATTACTTTCGAGGGTGGAGGACCTGAATTACCACCTAAATTGAATACTGATACGTTATTACCATGGACAAATATTCAGGATGATAGGTACCAGCAGTATTCCGGAACAGGTATCTATAAAACGACATTTACGTTGGATCCGACTTCATCTGCATATTCGATTGATATTGGTCATTTCGGTACTGCTGCGAAAGTCTTTATTAATGATAGCTTGATAGGACCAGTCTTTGGACCTTCGGGTGTGTTACGTATACCCCGCCGGTTCCTTCGAAGTGAAAACGATTTGAGAATCGAAGTGTCAAATCTGATGACTAACAGAATACGAAAGATGGATTTGGAGCAGGTTTTCTGGAAAAGATTTTACAATGTTAATTTCCCTTCGAGACGGGCCGAAAACCGGGGACCCGATGGCTTATTTACGGCCAGGCATTGGGATGTAAGAACTTCAGGTTTGGAAGGGCCTGTCAGGTTGATCAGGGAGGATTGAGCTCTCAGAATCATGTGGGTACAAAACCCTGAGAGCCCTATATTCAAATTTTGTGTTGTATTATTTGTTGTAAGTTGGATGGGCGTTATGGATCCTCTTGTAGATCTCTCATTTTGATACCATAAATTTAGAACATCAGTCATTAAAATTTGTCACCCTTTTGGGTGATTTTTTACTCCTTAGGTAGTATTTTAAGCACATCAACCAGGATTTCGTATGTCAAATGTCTCAATCTTAATCATTGAGGATGAGGTAATTATTGCCCAGGATATTGCCAGTAAGATCCAAAAGTTGGGATATGATGTAGCGGCTATAAAGCATCATAGTGAGAAGGCGGTAGACTATTTAAGCTTTCATACACCGGATCTCGTACTTTGTGACATACGGATAAAGGGACCAAGGGATGGTATTGAAATCGCAGAGATCGTCAGAAAAAACAAGAGAGTTCCCTTCGTTTTTCTCACCTCTCTATCGGATAGAAGTACTTTAGAACGTGCCAAGAAGACACTGCCCTATGGATATATCGTCAAACCTTTCAATGAGCGCGATCTCTTGTCTGCCATAGAGATGGCGTTGTACAAGCACTCTGTTGAGTTAGAATCTCTTGCCCTATCCAAAGATAAAATCGATGCAATGTCTACTTCACCCCTGACTTCCAAGGAGTATGAACTGCTCCTGGATATCACCAAAGGGTTAACCAATAATCAAATTGCTGAAAAACACTTCATTTCTGTAAATACAGTGAAATTTCACATGAGAAACATGCTGAATAAGCTCGAGGTGAACAATCGAGCAGATGCACTCCATAAAATTATTGACATGCTCACGAAATAAGTCCAGATAGATTTCTTACAACCATGCAGACTTATCACCCCATTCAAAATCGTATCTTGAACAGTCCAGTGTTGTAATTATTACATAAACATGCAAAAGGACGAATCCTGGCGTGTGCCAATTTAGTATTTGCAACACTAGCTAACTGAAACACCATATACTAACTATGAAACATTTGTGTGGCTTTGTCGCCGGCGTTCTATGCATTTTCTCTCTGGCATGTGGCTCGGGTGACGGTGGAGATGAAAATAGAATCAACCGACAAGAAGTAGTTTCTCGAAATAACGTGCAGTTGAATGCCGTAGATACATTTGGGGCACTTTCGGTAGGAAATGGCGAATTTACAATGACCGTAGATGTTTCCGGACTTCAATCTTTTCCGGAGGTCTACGAAGATGGGATAGCACTGGGGACACAATCACAATGGGGATGGCACGCATTTCCACCTGAAAAAAACTATCAGACTGAGGATGTAGCGGTCCTGTATGAATCCTGTAATGACCGACAGATACCTTATGCTATTCAGCATCGGGATGGGTACAAAGGGGAAGCCACCAACTGGCTTCGCAGTAACCCACATAGATTGCATCTGGGCATGCTGGGGCTCATACTTCTGAGACAAGATGGTAGCCGGGCCGAAATAAATGATCTGAAGGATATAGAGCAAACCCTGGATCTTTGGGAAGGGCGCATAGTAAGTACATATAGAGTAGATGATCAGCCGGTTAGGGTCCAGCTGGTGGCGCATCCAGATAAAGATATGGTCGGATTTAAGATCGAATCGCCTCTGGTAGGTCAGCGTCGGCTGCAACTTAGCATGCGATTTCCCAATGGAGCTACCTGTCATGTATGCCCATCCTATGATTTTGATACACCGGACCAGCATGAAAGCAGGTTAATCGCTTCTGGTGATGGAAACGTCCGTATCGAACGCATTCTCGATTCTACAACATATTACGTACAGACAACCACTAACCAGGGAAGCTGGAAGTCAGAGACTGACCACCTCTTTGTGTTGGACTCTATGTCAGGCGATGTCGTGGAGGGCAGCATGTGGTTTGGACAGGAAAATGAACCGATCGAGGACGAATTTGCAGCGGTTGAAAAGGCATCCGTCAATGCATGGGCTCGCTACTGGAGCGACGGTGGCATCATGGATTTTAGTCAGTGCACCGATCCCAGGGCTATCGAATTGGAGCGACGTGTCATTCTTTCGCAATATCTGACCCGTATACAATGTGCCGGATCGCTGCCCCCTCAGGAGACCGGTTTAACCAGTAATAGTTGGTACGGCAAATTTCATTTGGAAATGCATTGGTGGCATGGTGTACATTTTCCCATGTGGGGACATCCTGAACTATTGGAAAAGAGCTTACCGTGGTATGATGATATCTTACCTCGGGCAAAAGCTGCGGCAGCCTGGCAGGGTTTTGAAGGAGTAAGATGGCCCAAAATGACCGCTACGGATGGTCGAAGCAGTCCCTCCGGAGTGGGTGAATTTCTTATCTGGCAACAGCCTCATCCCATTTATTTTGCCGAGCTCATGTACCGGCAAAATCCAACCAGGGAAACACTTTTGAAATATCAGGATATAGTAATGGAGACGGCTGCTTTCATGGCTTCTTTTGCTGCCTTTGACAGCACCGATGGTAAATATCATCTTTGTCATCCGATCATACCAGCTCAGGAAATCTTTCACGCCACGGAGACCGATGACCCACCATTTGAGTTGGCATATTGGTGGTTTGGCCTGGAGACATCGCAGCTATGGAGAGAACGCATGAGCATGCCTCGGGACACAGGAATACAGCGTGTTCTGGATAACCTCGCCGCATTGCCTTTTTCAGAGGGTTTGTATCTGCCAGCGGCACGAGCGACGGAAGCCTATACAGATGATGACAATCGCCGGGATCACCCAATCGTCCTGGGAGCCCTGGGCATGCTACCTAAGACACCACTTGTCAATGAGGATATCATGGATCAGACCTTTACCGAGGTCCTGAAAAGATGGAACTGGCAGACTACCTGGGGCTGGGACTATCCGATGATGGCTATGACTGCAGCCAGACTGGGACGTGGCCGGGATGCAATAGACGCACTTTTTATGGACGCCCAAAAGAACACCTATCTGGTCAATGGACACAATTATCAGGATCAACGATTGAAACTGTATCTGCCGGGAAATGGAGCCATCCTAATTGCCGTTGCCATGATGGCAGCCGGGTGGGAGAATGGACCGGATATGCACAATCCGGGCTTCCCGCAAGATGGCACCTGGGATGTACGTTGGGAAGGTCTGCAGAAGATGCTTTGATTCGGGATGTTGCAAGTTGCAGGAGGTAACTCAGTTCGTTTCACATCTTTTATTAATATTTGTGCCCTGAGAACAACTACTGCTATGAAACATTTGATATTATTCGTTGGATGTATATGCCTGTGTACGAATCACATTTTTTCCCAGTCATTGGTCGAAGAGGTCGATACGATTCAGGTCACCACTACGCAGATCCCACTCAAGTCGCATGAAACGGGAAGGAATGTAACCGTTGTCACGGGAGAGCAACTGTCACAGATGGCAGCAACTTCTATTGACGAAATGCTCCAGTTTCTACCCGGAGTTGAAGTGCAAAGTCGTGGAGGTTTTGGCGTCCAGGGAGATATCCTTATGCGTGGTTCGACCTTTACCCAGGTATTGGTGTTGATTGATGGTCTGAAGATGAACGATCCTCTCACCGCTCATTTTAATAGTAATATTCCGGTGGCTCCCGGGGAAATAGAACGTATCGAGGTGTTAAGAGGACCTGCTGCTGCCATGTATGGACCGGATGCGGTAGGAGGTGTCATCAATATAATTACGAAGGTTTTTTCAGAGAACAATCCTGAGTCAAGCCTGAATACTGAAGTGGGAGTGGGCTCCAATAGCCACATTTTTGGCAATGTCAGTGGCTATCATACGACCGGTGATCTAGAAATCAGTGGCGGATTCAATTTGTCACAATCGGACGGAGCTCTTTTTCCTGAGGAGAACATAGACGGTACCCTATTAAGTCCCTATAGAAATGATTTTGATGTTAAAACCGCCGGACTTAGTGTAGGATATAAAATGTCGAATGGATATCGACTCAAATTTAGAAGTGGGTATGATGACCGGGACTTTGATGCCCGATACTTTTATACGACCAGCACATTTGATAAATCAAGAGAACATGTGACCAACTGGTTTAATGCCCTGAGACTGGACAAAGTCAGATCTAATTCTATTACCGATCTTCAGGTTTCCTATAAGAGAGGTACGGATGAGTTCATTTTTAGCCCCGATTTTCCCAGTACTAATTTTCATACGACGGACTACTTGAACACATTGCTAAATCATCAGATGGTGTTTTCGGAAAATTTTAGTTTGAAAGTGGGAGCACAGTTTGATCAACGCAGTATTGAAAGCAATGATCGTGGTGATCATCAGGATACTCACCTTGGTCTTTATACCATGGGTGTATTTCGTCCTGACGACCATTGGAATCTATCAGCAAGTCTGCGAGCTGATTACGATCAGAACTATGACTTTGAAGTGTCTCCTCAGGTCAATGCCTCGTTTGTTACCGATCAGGTTATTATCAGAGCATCAGCAGGTCGATCCATCCGCGCTGCTGACTATACCGAGCGATATGTCTCTAACAATCTCATGAGTCTCACACCAGGTAGAAGTCTGGGAAATCCAGATCTGTTGGCAGAACAAAGTTGGTCCGAGGAAGTGGGAGTTGATGTTTTTCTTTCTCGTCAATGGACACTTCGTAGTACTGCATTCTTTCGCCAGTCATCTCGCCTAATCGACTATGTGCCTACCTCCGCGGAGGATATTGGGGATGTAGGTGATCTCCAGGATGGGGAGACGTATTTTTTCGCACAGAATATATCAGATGTTAATACCAGCGGCTTCGAGCTGGAATCGCATTATCGGAAGCAGCTTGGACAACGCAGCCAACTGAATATCATAGCGGGTTATACCTATTTGAATACATCCAATGAAGAGGATGTGATTTCCGTTTACCTGGCGAATCATGCCCGACATTTAGTGACGGTATCGGCAGGTCTTAAGACAGGAATTATTGACTTTCAACTCGATGGTCTTTTCAAACAGCGAAATGAACGCGTGGCGCAAACCATAAATGCAAATTTGGAGGCCAGCTATAGTGTTTGGAATGTCCGTGCTGGAGTAAATCTCAATCAAAACTTTGGTCTCGATATCAAGGTCCTGAATATTGCCGATGCGAAGTATCAGAATATTTTGGGAGCGCGGATGCCAGGTCGATGGTTTATGTTTAGTGCCCGGTATAGGATATGATGGCTTGATCTATTGATTGAGCGGGTACGATCAGCATATCATACTGGTTTCTTTACGTCATTATTAGTACATTCAGTCCGTTACTAATATGCCTTAGACTGTGATACTCCTTTTAGTAGACAATTCTGCTGAGATTTATCAGTTTACGATTATTCTAATTTTCGTAGTTGCCCTGATATTCTTTGTATCCATGTATTGGTATTCCATTTCTCTGGAACGCAGTGTCCAGGAACAAATGAAGACGAAGGAATCTTTGCTAGTGAGTTCACATGAGTTGCAGAGTATGCAATTGAAAAACAGAATCCTGGAAGTGGAACGCGCAGCGAAAGACGAAAAGGCCCTTCGACTGGAGCAGGAAATTACATTACGAAATAATGAGTTAGTGACCTCCACGATGATGATAAATCAGCAGAGAAAACTGATGGAGGAAATTAATGAAATGATTAAAAAGTTAGAGAAGGAATCCAATCCTTCACGAACTGTGTTACGTCGTCTGGCAAGACTTACAAACGTGAAAAGAAGTACAGAGAAAAATTGGACGACTTTTCGAAAGCAATTTGATCATGTACATCCTCATTTCATAGAAAGTATAGAAAAGAAATTTCCAAAATTGACGCAAAATGATCTCAGACATTGTGCCTATATCCGTATGCGATTGTCCACCAAGGAAATTGCCGAATTAATGGGTATTAATCCCACCAGTGTGCAGATTGCCAGAGTACGATTAAAGAAGAAAATGGAATTGTCTGAAGATATTGATGTAAAGACTTTTGTCATTAATTATGAGCCCTGATGATTGACCTCGGAATATCATCCATTGACTCAACGATCCTGATAGGATATTTCCTGATTGTACTGCTCATAGGATATGTATTGGCCCGACGAATCAATACCGGTGATGATTTCTTTTTAGCTGGTCGCAGGTTACACTGGACCGTCATTGGATTTTCCTTATTTGCTTCCAACATTTCAAGTGCCACCATTATCGGACTCACAGGTCAGGCATATGTGGGTAATATATCCATCGCAAATTATGAATGGATGGCCACCGTTGTCCTGGTTTTTATGGCTCTTTTTATTGTACCGGTTTATTTGCGAAATAAATTAATAACCGTACCTCAATATCTTGAATTACGTTACAATTCTTTCACGAGAAAGTACTATTCACTTGTCACGATCATTCTTACAATTATCGTTGATATTGCCGGTTCATTATTTGCAGGTGCCCTGGTGATTAATGTGTTTTTTCCCAATATTGATGTAGTAACTGCCTGTTATGCAATCGCTCTGATCTCCGGACTCTACACAGCGGCAGGTGGTCTTGCTGCCGTGGTCTACACAGACGTCCTGCAAGCTGTTATGTTGTTAATTGGTAGTGCCATTGTATTGTTTGCAGTGCTCGGTCAGTTTGATTTCAGTTGGGCAAATGCCGTTGCGGATATTCCTGTTGAGAAGACTTCCCTGATGCAACCAGCGGATGATCCCACCTTACCCTGGATCGGTACCATTTTTGGTCTCCCAATTTTAGGCTTTTATTATTGGAGCACAAATCATTACGTTGTACAGCGAGTCCTGGGGGCTAAAAATGTGGCACATGCTCAGTGGGGCAATTTCCTGGGTGGATTCTTAAAACTATCAGTTCTCTTTTTGATAGTATTCCCAGGTGCTATTAGCCTTCAGATATTTCCAGGTATTGAAAACTCCAATATGGTATATCCTGAGATGGTCGAAAATCTTTTGCCACCAGGAGTGAAGGGGATCGTACTTGCGGGACTTATTGCAGCCATTATGTCCAGTGTCGACTCAGCTCTAAATGGAACTTCAACCCTTATCGTTATCGATTTTATCAATGCTAAGAGGCCAGAGCTTGCACCCGTACAATTAACCAGGTACGGTAGAATTACCACATTGATTGTCATGACAGTAGCCGGCCTGTGGGCGCCTCTTATTCGCAATTTTGAAGGATTATTTACCTATTTACAACAAATACTATCTTTCGCCGTCCCACCTATAGTCTGTGTATTCTTGTTTGGATTCTTCTGGAAGAAAGGAAGTACGCTTGCGGCACAGTATACCATGATTTTTGGGCACTTGCTCTGTTTCATCAGTATGATATTAATGAACCTCGAAATTGTAAATATTCATTTTACAATAATGGCTGCGATCCTTTTAGTTGGCTGTAGCATTGGCTACATAATACTAAGTCATTTTTATCCTGATACCTCTTTGCCGCCATCAAATGTTCATTGGAATTGGAAACAGAGTATTCGCATAGAAGGTCAGCCCTGGTTCGTCCAGCCCATTACATTGGCGACCGTTCTTATACTTATTACTATCATCATCATTGCAGTATACTGGTAGTAGTACTCGATAGATCCTACCAGAAATAACCTACCAGTATTGCCGTGATCAAAATGAGCAGTACCGATAGTATGCGATAGTTCTGATACCAGGGTACTCCCTTAAGTTCCTCCGATTCTTCTCTTAGAATAGACCTTGTCCAAATATAGGGGGATTCACTATCCTGACCTTTTCCCGATATAGAACTCACTATGATGTGGACCATCATGCATATGAGAAACAGAAAGAAAGCCATGTGTAGGAAGTGAATATTATTGATGAAAGGTGCGAGCGCGTACGATTTTGAAAAAAGAAGAAAGAGTGCGAGTATTAATCCAGTGATAAGGCTGGATATGGCACCAGTACCATTGGCTTTTTTCCAGAAAAGTCCAAGAATAAATACTGCCACCACGGGTGGACAGATGAAGGATAGGACTAATTGTAGATATAGCCAAAGGGTATCTGCAATTTTGTCAATTTGTGTCGCCCAGACAGATGCCAGTACCACCAGGACCAGTGTGGAAATTTGGCCAACACGCACCAACTGTTTGCTGGTAAGATTAGGCCTGAGTATTCGCACAAAGTCCATAGTGATCAATGTAGATGCCGAATTAAACGTAGCAGAGACGCTTGACATCATTGCGGCCAATAGACCAGCCAGCACCAATCCTAATATTCCTTTGGGTAGCAGGGTGAACAGCAGCAGGGGATAGGTCATATTAGGACAATCATTGAGGTCCTGACACACTTCGCCATTTGGAAGGATATAATTCATGCCTGAAAGGTCGACTTCACGGAAAAGAAGAATGGCAATCGTACCCGGTATCACCATGATAAAGATCACGGGTAGTTTTAACAGTCCAGCGAATAGGGCGCCCCAGCGACCATGGTTGAGATCCTTGGCTCCCAGCACCCGTTGCACCATGAACTGATTATTAGCCCAGAAGTAAAACCCAAGGATTGGAGCTCCAACCAACAGCCCCGTCCAGGGCATAAAGCTGTCATTAGCTGGCCGTACCAGGCTCAGAACTTCCTGGGCCGAATGCAAGGTGATGTCACTTTCAGGATCATAGAATGCACCGGTGGCAGCCAGGGCATCAATGCCGCTCATCATCCCAGACCATCCTCCCACCTGATCCAGTGCGTAGTATGTGACTATACACGAACCGATGATCAGTAGAATAGCCTGGATTACTTCCGTTTGAATGACTGAGTTTAGACCACCCGGAATGGTATATGCAGCTGCTGCGAATGCAAGAATTACAATAATGATCCATGAATCCATACCAGGAAAAATCAACTTGAGGATGATATTTCCCACATAGAGTGCGGCTGCGGTGTCTATAAGCACGTTGCCTATGATGGTAATGGCACTAAAGTAGTACCGGGATCTTCGATCATATCTCTTCTCAAGAAATTCAGGCATGGTGTAGACTCTCGACTTGAGATAGAAGGGAAGAAAGAAAATGGCAAAAAAGACAAGGATTACGGAGGCCAACCATTCATAATTGAATACATGCGTGTTTGTCTTAAATGCATCTCCAGCTAAACCTACCAGCGTAGAGCTCGAAATGTTTGCTGCGAAAAGTGAAATACCCACGATGGGCCAGATCATGTTTCTGCCCGCAAGAAAATATTCCTCTGAAGAATCACGCTTGGCATGATACAAGCCATACCCAATGATAAGCACACCATACAGGATCATTATACCCAGATCCAGGGTGCCCAGACCCAAATCAATCATAATTTTGTGAGTTAAGACTTTATAGATTGCAGAATTACATCGTGCTGTAAAAATCTGGTAAATATTTGGCGATAGGGGTATTGTAGCAAATAAAAATCCGTAATTGACCTATTACAAAGGTATTACAACGGTTTTTCAACGATAGATGATTGTTGTCCTTCTTTTGTCTTATAAAGTGTTTTAAATCAATACTATATATAATGTTCTTAATTATATATGAATGAAAAGTTCGGTATTATGGGTGTTTACAGGTCTTACATAACAATAGACTTTCTCTTAATCATTTCTTAACATTGTGTTGTGAGACCGCTATAGGTCTGCCGAGTGAAACTGCTATTTCTAACTAAACAAATTGAACTTGTATGAAGCCTACCTTAATGCGCTACGTGCGTAGATCATACCTTTTATTTGGCGCACTCATGCTCGTGAATGTATTGTTGGCACAGCGATCAATATCGGGAACTGTGACCGACGCAGAGACGGGTGAACCGTTAATTGGTGCCAGCGTACTGGCACAGGGAACAACGACAGGAACCGTTACTGATTTTGATGGAACGTATTCATTGGAAGTACCAGAAGGTGCGTCCATTTTGGAGTTTTCTTACACAGGATACACGGCACTGGAGGTCAATATTGGAACGGACAGTCAGGTTGATGCCGCTTTAACAGCTGGTACAGCCCTTGATGAGGTTGTCGTTGTAGGATACGGCACAGTAAAAAAATCAGACCTGACGGGTGCCGTTACTAATGTAACTTCTGAAGATTTCAACCGAGGGGTGATTACATCCCCGGAAGAATTGATTCAGGGTAAGGCAGCTGGTGTACGTATTACTACGGCCAGTGGTGAACCCGGTGCAGGTGTGGATATACGCATTAGAGGAACATCTTCTGTTCGTGGAGGTAATAATCCTCTTTTTGTGGTAGATGGAGTGCCCTTAAGTGGAGATAATACATCTGCGGCAGGGAACAGTGAAGGTGCTGGAAGTAGTGCACCTAAGAATCCCCTGAATTTCCTGAATCCCAGTGATATTGTCAGTATCGATATTCTGAAGGATGCCTCTGCCACGGCTATCTACGGATCCAGAGGGGCTAATGGAGTGGTTATCATCACTACCAAAGGAGGAACAGAGGGAAAAGGAGTACTTGACTATGATGTCTCTATTGGTGCATCGACTATTAGCAACCGATATGATCTGCTGTCCACTAGTGAATTCTTACAGGCATATACAGATTTTAATGGGGCTGCAGCAGCTCAGACTTTGAATCTTGGTGCGGATACCGACTGGCAGGACGAACTTTTCAGAACGGGTATTACCCAGAGTCACAACCTATCATATGGAGGTGGCGATGAATCCGGTTCGTACCGGTTTTCGGTATCTTACATGGATCAGGAAGGGATCATTGAAGAAAGTGCACTGGAGCGAATTACGGCTCGATTTAATGGGAATCGCAAATTTCTTGATGATAAGCTGACGCTCAGTGCTCAGTTTACCGTAGCACATACCCATGATGATAATGTGCCCAACACGACTAATTCAGGTTTTCGCGGTGATTTGATCGGTAATATTATTAAGGCAAATCCAACTCAACCTGTCTACAATCCGGATGGATCTTTTTACCAAACAACGATTGTAGAACCTAATCCTTTGGCATTTGTGAAGCTCACAGAGATGTTTACCAATACCATTCGTGGATTGGGTAATCTCTCTGCTGAATACAAATTGACTCCGGGGCTTAGTTTCAAAACGGTGTTAGGATTTGATCGATCATTTTCTAACAGAAATGACGCGCTAAGTCGTGATCTGGTGGTAGGCAATGTGGAGGATATCGGAAGATTAACGATTAACGATCTGGAGACAAGTAACAAACTTTGGGAAAGTTACTTTACCTACAATACAGATTTCGGAAATGTCACATTCACCGGTCTGCTTGGATATTCTTATCAGGAATTTCAATATGGTGGAAAGTCTATTCAGTATTCACAATTTAGAACCAGCGATCTGAATCAAATGATTAATAATGTCACGGCTGCAGAAACTTCTCTGGGTACCAGTTCTTTCAAGACCATTGATGAGCTACAGTCATTTTTTGGTCGTGTAAACTTCGATGTAGCAGGTAAATATTTATTTACAGGAACGTTGCGGGCAGATGGATCTACCAAATTTGGAAGTGGTAACAAGTACGGTTACTTCCCATCTTTTGCTGTGAAGTGGAGAATGATTCAGGAAAGTTTTGTCCCTGACGTATTTTCTGATCTCGGACTGAGATTGGGCTGGGGACTTACAGGTAACCAGGAAATTCCTCACAACTTATATACACAACGTGAGCGATACGGAAACTTTGATATTGGAGATAACGGAACAGATATAAATGGCGGTGGTCTTTCCACTGTTGCTTTTGCTAATCCTGATCTGAAGTGGGAATCAACAGCGCAATATAATGTGGGTCTTGACTTCGGATTCAATAATAACAGGATCTCGGGATCAATCGATTATTACTACAAAAACACCAATGATCTGCTCATCCAGGTGACTGCTGCCCAGCCTGCTGTACAGCCATTTATTTGGACCAATCTTGACGCCGATGTGATCAACAAAGGTATCGAGGTAGCCATGAATTTTGTCCTCGCCGATAAATCTAAGTTTGATTGGAGTATCTCTGCCAATGCAGCCTTCAATGATAACGTGGTGGAAAACTGTAATTGCCTGATCAATACCGGAGCCATCAATGGACAGGGTCTGACCGGTGCATTTGCACAGCGAATTGCAGATAATCAGCCTCTTTTTGCTTATTTCCTTAGGGTATTTGGTGGATTTGACAGCGAAGGAAACTCAATATACCCAGAGGGTGATGTGCAGCAGTTTACCGATGACAGCCCGCTTCCTACTGTGAATGCAGGTCTTAGTAGTTCTATGCGTTTTGGAAACTTTGACTTCAACTTCTTTTTTAATGGACAGTTTGGTCATACAATTTATAGTAATACAGCCAACGCTTACTTCACAGCAGGATCACTTGCTAATGGAAGAAATGTAACCAAAGATGTAGTGGGTAACGGTGAAGGAAGATTAAATGCTCCCGACGTCTCGACGCGATTTTTGGAGAAAGGTGATTTCGTCAGACTGCAAAACGTATCACTGGGTTATAATGTACCGGTGCAAAACAGTAATGTTTTTTCCAGGGTACGACTATATCTGACGGGGCAAAACTTATTTGTCATCACGGGGTATTCTGGACAGGATCCGGAGGTTAATACCAGCAAACCTATTAATGGGGTGCCTTCTTTTGGAATTGATTTTACCACCTATCCAAGAGCAAGAA
>JAUILM010000855.1 GCA_030432855.1 Bacteroidia bacterium | reverse complement strand
ATTTTATCGGTGGGATGTGTCATGATGAGAAAGATCTTTACCCGCTGATTATGAAGTCCTCGCATCAAGGGACTTAACTAATAATGTGGGAAAAATCTTCCCTGGTGGAAAAGTGTTCGATAGAAATGACCCAAATGATCTTCATGGCAAAGATGATTTTTTGTACGATGGGCATGTAGTCCAAAAAAGATTGTGTGAAGTACATGTAGGCACCCAAATAGAAGGTAAGCAGGAAAAACACAGATAGAACTTTCAAAAGTGTCAGTTTCGACTTAAGGATGATCACCGTGATGTAGAAGAATATCAAAAGGGTAAGTATACTGGATGCCATCACCATCATATCATGCATCCTCGGAATCACCGTGATAAAACCCAGCACCGTAGCAAAAATCCCCAGATATTTAATTATGAAGGCCGCGCTTTTGATTCTGATGTTTTCTGAAAACCTGATAAAGAAATATCCGAAGCTGGCAGTCAGTAGGAAAATTCCAATAATAGCAAAGGGTCTTGCCTCATTGACCATGCCATTCACTGCCAGAGGTCGTAGTAGATTGCTTATATAATTGTCAGTCCAGCTGTATCCAATCGAATCAATGTTGCTATATGTACCACCGGGATAATACCAGGTAGCCAGAAGTAGAAAACATGTTCCTAATGATAGTCCCAGGAGAATCGAATACTTCTTAAGCATCAGTTTTTCTGCAATAAATCATTGGCATACATCTTACGGGTGATGGCTCAAAATACAGAAAAGAAGGGGATACAATACATATCCCCTGTTATCATTTAAATTTACAAGTTCTGTTTTGCGAAATACACCATCGCCTTCTGGAGGAATTTTGCAAAGTCAGGCTGTGGTACTCCATCTACCTTTGAAAATCGCTCATCGTCTACATACAGCTGACCGAGTCCGGCATAGGCTTCGGCCTGAGTATCTGTGGATCCGGCAGTTCCCCAAAATTGACGGATAAACTGATAATGCTGTGCAACGAGTACCTGCACTTTGTCGCTGGTGGGATCGACATCCTTAAGGGCAAATAGTGCGGTATTACAGGCTTCAAAATTTGCCTGCAATTGTTTAAAACCCTCTTTACCTAAGCCCATTAGGTGCTTTTCTGACTTTGCCACCATTTCTTTACCATATTTTGCTGACGCTTCCGCCCGATACTTTTGGGCCGTCTCTTTGTTGAAACCTTCATATAATTCTTCTGGTTTTTTCATCACCTTTTTCTTTTTTAAATTTTTAATGGTTGTATCAATAGTCCTCTGCAGTGTTTTCATTCGATCAATTTCAGAATCAATAGATTGCCTGTGCGATTTCAATGCTTTCACCACATCATAATCTTTTGCATCCAAAATCTCTGCGATTTCTTTCAGCGTAAAACCTAATTCACGATAAAAGAGGATTTGCTGTAGCCGCAGTAATTCAGATTCACCATATAGCCGGTACCTGGCCTCGGTACGGACCAATGGTTTGAGCAATCCAATGGCATCGTAGTGGTGTAAGGTGCGCACACTTACACCGGATACCTTAGCTAATTTTTTCACAGAATAATGCTGCATAACCATTGACTTTAATCTAAATGACAAAGATAGGCTATGACGTTACGTAAGGGTCAAATCATTTTTAGAAAAATTTGGACAAAGCCCGATTTTAGGCGGTACCTGGTCAGTAATGCAACTAACTTTACCCAGATGCATTTTCCCAGATAGAGTAGCCTTCATTTTAGGCTGATTGGCATGCTACCATACCACTTAGCGAAATCATGGAGAGATAGATAGGAGTATGCTTCTGATTTGATAAACCCTATGGAAGCCTCTTGAAATCTTAGTCGGCAAGGACAAACAAATGGGGAGATATATAGATTTGCCAATTTTGTAATCTATCTTTGAAGAAAACAGAAAGAGTTGCTAAGAACATTTACTACTGTAGGTATTGCCGAGGGAATTTCCTATCTGGTTTTATTGGCTAACATGTTGATTACCAAGAATATGGATATTCATCTGTATGAAAAGTTGCTATATCCTATTGGAATGTCGCACGGAGTACTTTTTATAGCTTACGTTGTACTGGCACTAATGCTAAAAGTGCAATTGCAATGGAGCTTCAAAAAGTTTGTCTTAATTTTTATGGCTTCGTTAGTTCCTTTCGGCACTTTTTATTCTGAAAGACATTGGGTGCATCAGGAAATATGATCGATCAAGGATCCGATTGTCCTTTAATAGGAGGATAACTTTTTTATTAATCCTTAGACTCTAACGTATTAAATATGATCAAAAGGTCCCGATACCCTCTATGAGCAACAACCTGGTAAGAAGGATATGAACACCCTGGTGATTTCCGAACGATTGGTCAAAGGGATACAAATACCGGCTTTTTATTCCATCTTCAGTACGGCATACTTACCTTGATTCCAACCATGTACCAGGAGATACAATTGCATCGACCCGTCATCAGCTTTCACATAATGTGGCCATACATGATGGATGTTTGTGAGGATGGGAATATCCAGGTCACCCGGTATAATCGTCGATACCAATTCTTCGCTGGTATGCGCATAAATGGGCGCTGACTTTTGCTCACCAATAGCTTGCAACGCATTAAAGAAATAGTGCTCATCCTTGTAGGAAATGTTGCAGACTAAGCTCTTTTCGGGAATATCCTGAAAGCGCTCTACAAATTCCCCGTCTTTGGTAAATTTC
>JAUILM010000854.1 GCA_030432855.1 Bacteroidia bacterium | reverse complement strand
CCTGCGGTGTAAACGGGATACCCCACTTTTTCCTTCGATCGATTGAGCGTTCCGATAGAAAGGCTTCTGGTTTATCAATTTGATAAGGGCTATCCGCTTTATCGGTAAAGGTTACCCAATAAAATTTTGGCAAGTTACTTAGGAGTGTCACAGGAAACACTGAGTAGGTTAAAAACCAAAAAATAGGAATCCTTGATTTTTGTCAATGTTTTTTAAGATTAAGCACACTAATTTGGGCTTTAATTTGAAATAGACATGCTATGAAGTATATAGGCTCGATTTTTTCAATCATTTGTTTTGCTTTACTCTCTGTATTATCTTGTGATGAAGGGAATCACAAAGCAATTACTTTTAAAACGTATTTAAAAACACATAAATATGCGGTGGGCCAATCTAATTTCACCATTATTGATTCTTTAAGAAACAGGCCCTTGGTAACCGAAATTTGGTATCCTACTAATGATACTACAAAAGTGAATATTACAACTGAATTTCCGTTTAAAGTACCTCCAACTTCCAAAGACGCTGAATTTTTATCAGATAAATATCCATTAATTTTGTTTTCTCATGGGACAGGAGGAAACAGAATAAGTCAAATGTGGCTTGCTTGCGAATTGGCTGCAAACGGATTTATGGTTTTAGCAGTTGACCATTATGTTCCGCTCCCCTAAACAACCGGACATAATTACAATAAATATTTTGTAATTATGAGTATGGCAACGAAGAAGTATACAGAGAAAGAAAAGCTATCGATCCTAAAGGAAGGAGAGATAAATGGAGTGAAGAAGACCTTATCCAAGTATGGACTGTATCCAGGTACATACTACTATTGGCGGAAGAAGTACAGGTCAATGGGTGAAGAAGGACTGCTTCATGGCGCAAATAAGGAACGTCTGAAGGAAATGAAGCAGTTGCGCAAAGAGAATGAGATGCTTAAGCAGATCATTGCTGAGAAAGAGCTAGAGAGCAAGTTGAAAGATGAGTTACTTAAAAAAAAATACAGGTAGGTGCGCGAAAGTTGCTAGCTAGGGATTTTATATCACGAGGTCTAACCCGAGATGTAGTGTTGGGCATCTGCGAAATCAGTAAGTATCAATACTACAACGATCCGACGGGAATGAAGGGTGGTGCTCGGCCATCAACGACCACGATTAAGATATCGGAGAATAGTGAATTGGTAGAGGTGAGCAACATTGAGGTTGTAGATGAAATGATTCAGATCAAGCGCAATCCTGAAACAGATTATGGCTATCGAGCCATGTGCGCAGCATTGTGCTTACTTGGATTTATTATTAATCATAAAAAGGTATATCGATTGATGGGCTTGTATCAACTGCTGTTGGATAGAAATGCAAGAGCGAAACGAAAGTATGTTAAGTACAGACGAGTGACTCCCAATGGACCACTGCAAGTGCTAGAGATGGATATAAAATTTCAATGGGTGCAACAACACAGTCGCTATGCCTACATACTAACAGTGATAGATACATTCAGCAGAAAGGTATTGGATTGGATGGTAGCTTACTCCATAAGGCAATCGGAAGTAAAGGATATTTGGGAGCGAATTATCGTGTATCACTTGCAACCAGCAGATCTACTTTCAAGAGAAATAACGGTTGAGGTTCGAAATGATAATGACTCAAGATTTACAGCAAAGATGATCCAGGACTACTTAGAGACCAATCAAATAAATCAGGTCTTTACGCACCCCTATACGCCGCAGGAAAATGGCCATATTGAGAGCTTTCATTCTATACTTGGAAAATCCCTTGATCCAGAAATATTTATGACCATTTCAGGACTAGAAAGACACTTGGAAAATTTCTACCAGATCTATAATAACGTGAGATTGCATGGGAGCCTGGACCATCTAACACCAAAAATGTTTTGTAAATTATGGGCAAATGGACTGATCGATAGAATAGAATTATCCAATTACCGATACAAGTTAAAGCTCCAAGTCCCCCATTACTTAATATCGGGTAATGGTGACCTGAGGGAAGTATCCAGCAATTTCAGAGATGGCCTAAATGGCCGGCTCGGAAATAATAAAAGTGTATGGCGCCATAACACTTAAAACCATCGGTACAAAGGTAACCGTCGGTCGTATCCAGCTAGGCAAAGTTAGTGTATATTTAAACATCAATTCTTAACCAGTGTAATATTGTCTGGTTTATAGGGGGTCAAACCACATTACGGAAATACATTTGACAATAAAATCCCAGAAAATTTCATCAAAGTATGGGATAGGCCATTGGACATTAGTTTTTCACTTGATAATATTTTGAGTAACTCTAAATTCAAAGCTAAAATTGACTCTACCAAAATAGGAATGGTAGGATTTTCATTAGGTGGATATACAGCCATTGCGTTAGCAGGTGGAGTATTGAATTATGATTATTTAAAGGAATTTTCAAATACTGAAGAGGGCAAAAAGGAGTTTGATATCCCAGAACTGAAGAACTTGTCAAAGCTTATGAGACCGGATATTATAGAAAGGGGGAATTCCTTCAATAATTTAAAAGATGAGAGGATTACTTCATTTGTGACCATGGCTCCTGCAATAGGTCAAGGGTTTAGGCAAAAGAGTCAATTTGAGAGTATATCTGATTCGCTGTTAATAATTGGTGCTGAAAAAGATGAAATAGCACCAATTGAAACGAATGCAAAGCACTATCATAAATTGATAGAAAGCTCCAAATA
>JAUILM010000048.1 GCA_030432855.1 Bacteroidia bacterium | reverse complement strand
AGTAGACCTCCTCCGTAAACTGCATGGCAATCAAGGGGATGGATAGGAATACAGCAATCACCAGGAATATGCGGATAAATCTCTTTCGACCCACAGACATCCGGGCTATAGCTCAAGCTTACTCAAATCGATAAGATACATCTGTCGTCCATTACCTCCATGTGTCGAATCAATGCAGACCCACTTACCATCATTACTGGATCTGGGATGGGTATCGCATCTCCATTCTCCATTATACACTTTAGGAGAATGAAACCGGCCCAGGTCAATTCTTCGATTTGAATTCTCATGAAACAGGTAGGGTACTTGTTCGCGGGCATCACCCTGAGGATAAGTATCATTTAGAATCCACGCCTGCTCAGTACCTGGCAAATAGGTATTATGACCATTTACTTTCATGACCCCTTCTCCCACTCTTTTGATATTTCTTGATTTGTCTTCAAATACGTAAAAGCCTGTCTCCAGGCCTTCTGGTGTAGTCCAAGCCGTAATATGGTCTGCGTCTTTCCAAATAAAATGTGAAGTTTTACCCGAGGGATCCAGTAAGTAAAGATCACTACCATCAACATTGGCCGTAAACATTCGCGTAGTATACCGTCCCCTGATTTTATTATAGGCTTCCGGATTATTCAAAACCTCCTCGGGAATGGGTGATTCACGGTATCTATTTAGAAAAATAAATCGATTGCCATCAGGACTTACAAGAAGATGATTAAAATAATGCCATTTGTCCGCAACACTCTCTCCCCCATTGGCTATTTGAGATATATCATAATAAGAGATAATTAATTCCGAAGTCCCGGTCTCCAAATCAATCTTATAAATACCCGCATCACCAGGTGCGTTTTGGTTTCGATAAGGGTCTAATCCACCCGGATATCCATAACCCTTTCGATAATTTTGAATCCTGGCAAAATCAGTTCCCACTGCGGTTTTTCCATCTGGGCTCAACGTGTAAATGGCTTTTGAGATGACTCGTTCGTCTCCTGTCTCAATATCTTTGATGATACTCACAAAGTCTGCTCCTCTTCGATCATTCCATATCACCTTACTATCTGAGCCAGGCACCCACTGCAGCATACATCCCTGTTGCCATCCCCACGAACGACTTTCACCTATTTCTGTCCAGCGATCCCCTTCTTCCAAATCAATCACCCCCATTTTAATGATATCATCCTGCGTCGGTGAGCGCATTTCAAAATCTACCTGCATGCCCAGCACCTTTGTATTACTCCTGTTAAACTGTAGTTTATCATAGTAGCCAAACCAGTGAAATTTTGGGCCCTTCGTGATAGCTCTGACCGGAATTTCCGCAGAACTCAGTAATCCAACAAGGTGATGCAGTACTATGGGTGTAGCGCAAAAAGGTAATGTATGAAGGAACTCTCGTCTTCTCATAATCTCAAAATTAACTGTATCTGAAGTTAACATAATTTGTAAATCTTAAATCATGAAAACACCTCACCATCGAATCGTTGACGCTTAATACCTGTAGCTATAGAGAGGGAAATGTTAAAGACTAAGGGATCTAATTTATTTTAAATACATTTAGGACTTATATGTAATCACATGCTCACGTTATACTCGGAAACTTATGGGACGGTCTACATTGGGTGCATTTGAAGAGATAGTCATGCTAACGGTGGCGGTATTAGATGATGCAGCCTATGGAATAGCGATTAAAGAGAATATGGAGTCCAGACTCAAGAAAAGTATAAGCGTTGGCGCTATGCGATCAGCCCTGAGTCGTCTTGAGAAAAAAGGGTATCTCATTTCGAAACTGGGAGAAGCTACCAGAGTACGAGGAGGAAAGAGAAAACGCTACTTCACACTCACCCGGGCGGGAAAGAAAATTATACGAGAAGTGATGGAAACCAGAGTGACACTGTGGAATGAAATAACCGATGTAGATCTTGATTTTAATTTCTGAATAAAGGCTTGTGGACGAAACTCCGAATTTTCCATTTAGAATTTTACGATGGTTCTGCCATCCGGACATGATAGAGGATATAGAAGGTGATCTTCTGGAACTTTACGATGCACGACTACAGAAGTATGGTGATAGAAAGGCACGTTTCTTACTCTATCTGGACGTGATAAAGCTAATCAGGCCGGACATCATAAAAACCATATCAGGCTTGAGTATCGATAGGACCCTCTCTATCCTATCCCACTATAACCGAATCCTATATCGGAGTCTTCTAAAGAACAAGACCTATTCATTTATAAATATCTCGGGTTTAGTGATTGGTATGGTAGCTTCGCTGATGCTGGCTAAATATGTTGGGTTCAATTTAATGTACGACCAGTTTCATGTGAATAAGGATCGTATCATGTTGGTACAACAATCCCAAAAGGAAGAAAGTGGAAAAGTCAATACCAGCAAACTGACCTACTGGAAACTTGGACGTATTCTGTTAGAAAGATTTCCTGAAGTCCTCAGAATGACCCATGTCAACCAAAGTGTCGAGACACAAGTGACTTCTTCCGGGGTAAATACCCAAAGAATCCACCATAATGAACGAGGTATACTTACGGTAGACTCTTCTTTTACACAGATATTCTCTTTCCCCTTTCTTCATGGATCGGCTCATTCTGCACTGACGGAACCCAATTCTATTGTCTTGACAGAGTCTACGGCCATTAAGTACTTTGGAAAAGTAAATGTAGTAGGAAACACACTCGTGACCCGTCTACCCTGGGGTAAGAAAGAGACACTTAAAATCACAGGTGTGGTCGAGGATGTGCCGGCCTGGTCCAGTATACAATTTGACTTTCTGAAGTCGTCTACGGGCACCACTCCGGACGATGAATGGGATCTTGCCAGTTATTCAACATACCTTCTTCTTGACGGAAATTTACAATCGAAATCACTTGAAACGAAATTCACCCAGGAAATAAAGAACCTGGAGGAGGTTTCTGGTAGAGATCTCAATTTTTCAGTTGTGCTCTCTTCGATAGCTGGCAGGAAGCTGTCGAGTTCGGAGATCATTATGGGTATTACTTCACTCTGCATTCTTTTGATCACCTGGATCAACTATATCAATTTAACTAGTGCGAGGGTCCTAAGTCGTGCCGACGAAATCGGTGTCAGACAAATCATTGGAGCTGGCAAAAAGAGAATATTCAGTCAACTCATCTATGAAGGAATGGCTTTAAATGTCTTTTCACTTATAGTTTCTATACTGCTCCTTTGGACCACCTACCACTATTTGGAGGAATTCACCGCGGGCAGAATCTTACCCTTTTGGGAAACTACTACATCGCTAAATAAAATTTTCATCACAATCTTCTTAGTAGGATCTTTTCTCTCTGCGCTATATCCAGCATTTGTACTATCCGCACTGCAACCCACTGCCGCATTAAAAAACACAATCGCCAATGGATTTTCAGGAGAAAGAATGCGCAGTCTTTTACTCGTCCTGCAGTTTTGTATCTCTATGATTCTAATTATTAGTGTCTTCGTCATATCCGCTCAATTAAGACATATGAGATCTCAGAATCTCGGTATAGATTTAGATCAGACCATGGTAATCCGGTCAGCCAAGGATGGATGGGATGGTAAACTGGATAGATTTCGGGCTATTAAAAATCAGATTGGTAGCTTATCCGTGGTAAAAGAGTTGTGTTCTTCGACCGTGACCCCAGGGGGTGGAAATGGTCAGGACATAAATTTTCAGGTAGGTGAAATGCAGGATCATATTGCAGCACATTTGATTGGTATTGATGCCGCCTATATGCAAACCTATAAAATTGAATTTCTTTCAGGTCAAAACTTTGAAGAAGGTCGCTACAACTGGAACCGAGAAGGGATCATCATCAATTGGACCACTATGAATGACCTGGGTTATACATCTCCTGATCAAATCATACAGGAAGAATGCCGTATTCAGCATGACGAGTCCCAATATCGTATCATCGGCGTTGTCAATGATTACCATCAGAATTCTCTAAAGGAAAAAATTGAACCCTTAGTCTTTCATTTCAATCCTTTCAGGGGACATATTTCGGTAAAAATCGACTCCAATGCATACCATAACTATTCGGATATAAATAATGCGATATCATTAATTGAGAATTGCTGGTATGATGTATATTCGGATCAAACTTTTGACTTCCATTTTCTGGATGACTCCTTCAACCAGGCGTATCAAAGTGATGCACGTTTTAAAACCCTCTATGGTATTTTTACCGGTATTTCGTTATTTATTTCTTGCCTGGGTCTATTTGGTGTCACGCTGTTTGCCATCCAGAAAAGACATAAGGAAATTAGCATCAGAAAAGTGTTGGGAGCATCATCAAGTCAAATAATGGCTTTGTTCCTTCGCCGGCATAGTATTATATTAATCATATCACTAATTATTGCTTTACCCATTGGATGGACTGTGATGGATCACTGGCTGCAAAATTATCATTACCGGATTGCCATCTCAGGTTGGATGCTATTGATTCCCATAATATTGGTTGCAGTGCTGACTACTGCTACAATCCTAATAAACACCCTGAGGGTATCCCTTGCTAAACCAGTCGACGCTCTTAGGAATGACTAATGTTTGTGATTATTGATTTCTTCACTCTCTCATGGCTCCATAATAATCCAAAACTGATTGCAACTCATTATGAGTCGCTTGTAGATCTTTATCTAAATCTTTGTTGTCTATAGGACTATTCTCTAAATAATCCTGGTCAATTCGATAAAATTCACCGGAGTCGTACAATTTATATTTTTCTGTCCGGGCGAATACTCGGGCTTGCGAAGGATCCCCGGAACGCGAAAACCAGCTATAAATCCAGGATCTTGGGTGAAAAGGCTTTCCCTTGAGCTCCTTTAAAAAACTCTTTCCGTCTAGGTCTAATGTTTTAGGTATATCGATAGAAGCCGCATCACAGATAGTGGGCAGAAAATCCGTAAAATCAATCAAAATATCGGAAGTAGCTCCCCCTTTAATTTTTCCTGGCCAGGCAGCTACCAACGGAACCCTTGTACCTGCATCGGTAGAAGCTCCTTTTGCACCTGCTACTTCACGTGCGTCTAATTGCGAAACAACGGGGACATCGGTGCCATTGTCCCCCGTAAAAATTATCAGTGTATTTTCTGAGATTCCCAGCTCCTCCACCTTACTTCGGATTCGTCCTACCAGTTCATCCATTTTACTCACCATATCTCCAAAATATTCCGGATTTCCCTTGTAAGTATTTACCGCTTCCAGATCTTCTCTCCATGTCTCTGAAGCCGTAGTAGGACTAAAAGGACAGTGTGTCAATATCATAGGATAGTACAGAAAAAACGGTTTGGAGGCACTGTGACTTTTTTCAATAAAATCTAGCCCAAAATCACAGACAATATCAGGTCCATATTTATCTGTAGAGTAATTCCTAATGTCACCATTGGTCTCCAGGACCGGAGCTGAGAATCGAGTATCTCTTCCATTTTCATCTGTTCTACCCTTTTGCACCTGCCATAAGCAATATTCATCAAATCCTGCCTTGTTGGGAGACTTAGGATCCTTGCCTAATTGCCACTTCCCAACAACACCAGTGGCGTAACCTGCCTCTTGAAACAGATGTCCGAAAGTGGTTTCCATAGTATCCAGGTATCCAAATTGTACATAATTGCGTACATTATAAATCCCGGTCATCAGCTGAATCCTTGTCGGTGTACAGAGCGGTTGGGCATAGCAATGGTTGAATCGCATACCTTCAGCAGCCATTTGATCGATGTGGGGCGTTTGGTAAGACTTCCCCCCATTGGCAGCAATGGTTTCATATCCGAGATCATCTGCCATGATCAATATGATGTTGGGAGGAGTTTCATTTTGAGAATGCAGTTTTAAGGAAAAAAGTAAAAGCAGGAGGAACGGCAATCGAATCATAATATCACAACTTATTTGGGAAACAAAAGTAATATTACACAGAAATTAATACTTCATTTGTATTCCTTCATTTGATGATTAAGAATACTTAAATCCTTAACACATCCCGTCTGGAAAACTCTGTCTAGCTAATCTGAAAGAGGACAGCTAGCCTCAGCGCGATCTCCTTACTAAATATAGAGCTTCCATTGCTCATACTATCTCTATCCAAGAGGAAGGGGTTATTCTCGGTCCTATGCTCTCGATAGATGTCAAGTAGAGGGATGTCACCTGACAAACCTACATCGACAAACTTTGAAAGATGCACGATAAACTCAATTTGCAAACCCAAACCTATTACGTATCTGTTGAGGTCAATGGGATAGGATCTTGAAGTCGCAGGATTCTCATTTATATCTCGATATCCTATTCGAAAGATTCCCGCACCATTCAATTGGAATGTAGAATTATTGAATAAAGTGTAGCCGTATGAATAGCCAGCATCAAGTCCTAAGTATTCAAATTCGGTGCTCCTTACAATTTGATTGCCAAAAAGAAGGGTCTCCATATACTCATTTACATGACCTGCTATTTTAAATTCTTGAAATCTAAGATCCTTTGTCTTTCGAATTGCCAATGCTGCTGACCATGCAGCATAAAAATCACTTCCTAAATCAATGGATCGAAGTCCAAAGGAAGGCATGAAAAAAGTCTTCTTTACTGGTCTTCTTCTTCGATTTTTTTGCTGCATTTCAGAAGTAAGACTAATTATAGAGCCCGTAGTAATAAAACTGTTTGAGAATGATCTTGCAGAACTAATCTGACTATGAGCATTCAAAAGAGGAAGTAGCAACAACAGGGTGAGAATAGCTTTCATCATGGTCTAATACTGATATCTGAATTTCATATGGGGTAAAAAGGAGAAAATATGCCCCAGGGGTTGAGGATATGATGTAAAACTGGACTTCTTACTATTACCGAATGAGATATTGAACTCAACTGCTCTATTGAATTCTATCTCACTTTTTGGGATGCGAATACTATAGATAGGATGTGCCACTTCCAAAACTGTCGAATAATTAAAAGTATAAAATGCTTTGGCTGTTGAATGAAATCGATCACAAAAGGTTGTCCTCGTACTATCTACTAAGAAAGCAGCACAGACATCATCTCGGCTTCTAACATGATAACATATATCTTGGTAACCATCAACCTGGTTATTCTGATTTACATCTATGTATAGATTTATAAAAGAAATCGTATCGAAGGCTAAACTATAGACAGCACTATCAAGAAATTCTATAAAGAACAAAATATCCTGCTCTGTAGCCTCGACACATAGATAGTGATGTTCATTTTCAAGAATTACTGTCTTGGGATCGACCTCCCTCTTTTCGCAGCTACCCAGTAACATCAGTATTATTATGCTTCCAGTCACTAATAGCAATCCACTATGCATTCTTATTAATCTCAATTATTATTCAACTTGAGAGAAGCCCAGGATTAAAGAAAATTTCCATAAAGTAGAGTTCTTTGAATTATTCATACCCACAAGGTACAATCTCCGAAATAAATACTGAGCTACTATCTACACTAAATCCGGGATAAAATTCAATATAATCATCACTGTGGAAAATTACTGTTGACTCGACGACAGTACCAGCCGATGTAATTCCTCCAGAGACCTTTAGAAATGTATTCGGGGTGATTGGTGTATCATCGACAGCCATCGGCCCTTCTTCACATACGTTACAGCTACCCTCCCCTTCATTTTCACAAAATGAAATATAATCCGGAAGTAAATTATTAGAAAAATCCACTTCCTTCCCACAAAGTCGATAGTACGAGGTGGGAAAACAATCATAAAAACTACATCCCTGTAGATGTAGAGTATCCAAATCAATCATGGAAGGAAAAGCTAACGGTAATTTAGATTGTAGATTTACATTATTATTCAACTTAATGGTGTGCATAGATTCTGATGGTTGCAATTCTACGGCCAACGAATCAAACCCATTAAGGGAGAGATCTATTTGTGCTATTACTGGCAAACTAAATATCTCAGCAGGCACCATGCCTATAAGATTATTCTCGGCTAGATTTAAATGCCTCAACTCGTTCAAGAGTGAAATACTATCGATGCCTCCTGACAAATCATTGCTGGACAGATCTAATCTTTTAAGACTATCCAGACCTCGTAGAGAGGGAAGTTCTCCATTCAGATTATTAGATGGAAGATCAAGGGAGACAACCCTTCCATTTTCGCAAGTCAACCCATACCAGCTATCTCCGCATGGGTCGCAACTTGCTCTATTGGCTCCTGCGGACCATCCCGTATTTTTCAGCCAATGCTCCCCATCCAAACTGTCGTAAAAGACCATGAGCACCTCAAAATCAGGGTGCCCGCAAGGCGGAGCTTCGAGTCTCACGATCCCCGGTATCGAATAGTCAATCTCCCAGGGAACCAGACCATCCAAGTTGATACTATCGAATGTACCCGTCAAAGCGCCTGTATATGTGTACAGAATTATTGACTCCTTATCTCCAGGCTCAAAGGATGAGTCCGTTTCCACTTGCAGGATACCTGCCAGAGTAAGGTCACCGTTCACCTGGATTTGATCATGGCCTGTTGCATGACCGGCTCCTTCTCTTCCTAGGATTTCCAAGGAATCTACACTGGTATATCCTTTCTCATACTCACCTAAAACTGATATAACTCCAGGGGAGCTACCTGGTGCGATTATACCACGGTTTACAAATTGTTGAGGTGTCTGAATCACATTGGAGCCATACCACAGAGCCGCCGAATCGTTGACCACTCCCATCATAGGAAGACATCGATCGACTTGAATGTCACCCGTCCCCGTATAATATCCTGTACCATCCTTGGCATTTAGGAATCCATATCCTTCTGCTACACTATCCACTTCGATGGAACCGTCATTCACCAGGACTCCCAAATTGTCCACTCCATCTGCTTGCAAGCCTGAGATATCGTGAATAGAAATAGTACCCGAGACTGTGTTATGCATAGATGCATTATTGGCAATCCGAATACCATTGTTGTCGGGCTTGATTACCGTGCCTGTAATATTAATCTGACCATTATTTGTGGCAGCACTCCCTCCGTTAATATGCAGACCGGAGGGTTCGTCTGTAGTTATGCCATAATTAGTTATTGATATCGAGCCATTATTAGTCATGTTCCCGGCACCCAGATGAATACCATATTGATTTGCATTCACAATGTCGATGCTTCCGTTGTTCATCACGTGACCATCTCCATGAACGTACAGACCCGAACGGGTAAAAATCGAAGGATTAGCATTTATTTGTAACGTGGCATTGCTATGAATTGAAATCCTGGATCCATGATGTAAAGCAAGCGATGCAGCGATTGCTTGAAAACCACCAGGTACTATTACATCAGCATACGGACCATTAATATCTACATCATCGCAAGGTATCGGCACCCGCTCAAAGCTCCAATTATATCGATTAGACCAACTACCGGCACCACCACGCCAAAAATTCACTTGATTACAGGAGACACAGTCTTCATTAAATGTGACACCCGGTGCGGTCTCGGAAAACCTAGTTTCAAAATCCATGACATCATCCACCATAATACAACAATTTGAGAAAGCACCTACATAGAGTGAATTCAATAAATAATGAGAATTTGTCAAATCGATGGTTGTTGTTGCCAGACATTCGATGTTTAGTGTGATAAGATTAGAATTTAAAGATAGATCTACAAAGGCTCTTCTACCGATGGAAAATGATAGGAATAGAAGATCTTCAAGATGACCTACATCTAGATACTCGAAGTAATTACCTATCGCATTTAAATCATATAATTCAGTTTGATTATGAAGATCTAATTCATGCAGTAAATTATTTCTGCAGTCTAAATACTCAAGATTGCTTTGTCCCGTCAAATCCAGTTCGGTAAGAAAATTTGCATAACATACAATGCTCTCGAGATTATTTCCGATTCCGAGCTTAAGGCTTAAGAGAGAAGAGAGAGAACAATCTACTTGTTTAAGATTGTTCAAAAATGAGATATCTAAGGAATCCATCTGATTTGAAGAGCAGTCTAACTCAAGTATACTTGTAAACGCCTCAATCCCTGTCAAATCTTGAATATTGAGATCGGATACATCCAATGTCCCGGTCATGGCATTCGCGGCAGTGGTTGCTATCTGACCATCAGGCGCTGCTGAGGTATCTATCCCCAGATCGATTAGCCGCTGTTCAAAATTGCTGTCTGGTATCGGTGTAAATTGTGCCTGTAAAACGAGTGGAGAAAAGCAGGTGAGAAGTAGAAGAAAAAACTTAGTGTAGTCAGTCATGGTGTGCAGGTAATGAAGTCTTCAGATTCTGGGTCAGAATTTACATCTTAAATATATTATAATAATATTATATATGAAAAAATTGTGATTGCAAAAGTATAATCCATTCGACAATATTAATCCTACCCATATCACCAATCCATTACTCCCAACATTTGCTATCTTAGAAACAATTCAACTGCTTAACGTATTGCATGTCACTTTCAAGATTTTCATGGGTCTTACTACTGCTCCCATTTGTTTATTGCTGCCAACTAGGTTCCGATACCGAAAAAGACTTTCGGTCATGGTCTCACTATAATGGAGATTTGGCAGGCACCAAATATTCTTCCCTTGATGAGATCAACAAAGGCAATGTCTCAGATTTACAACTCGCCTGGCGATTTGAAACGGAAGAGTTAAGTGGATCAGCCTGGTCGGTCATGCAGTTTAATCCTCTCGTAATTGATGATGTGATGTACCTGACCTCGCCAAGTGCTGCGGTCATCGCTGTAAATCCAGAAAACGGGACCGAACTCTGGCGCTATGATATTGATCCAAACAATAAAACACGGGGTCATAATCGGGGATTTGCCTATTGGTCAAATGCAGATACGGCACGCTTGTTTTTTTCGAAAGGCAACTATCTATATTGTCTGGATGCAAATTCAGGTGATCTGTTTTATGACTTTGGTGATCTTGGTAAGATAAATCTTAAAGATGGTCTGAACCGGGATGCCGATAATCGAAATAAATCTACCACCCCGGGTGTAATCTTTGGAGACCTCTACATTTTAGGGTCTACGGTCGGTGAAGGACCCGGCCCGGCTGCACCCGGATATATTCGCGCTTTCGATGTGCGCACTGGTGAAATTGTTTGGACCTTTCATACTATCCCCTTGCCGGGAGAAACTGGTCACGAAACCTGGTCACCAGAGTCCTGGAAAAATTCAGGAGGAGCGAACTCATGGGGTGGAATAACCATGGATGAAGAACGAGGTGTAATATATTGCGGCACGGGGTCTGCGGCATATGATCATTGGGGCGGTGATCGGATCGGAGAAAACTTATATGCCAATTGTGTACTCGCCCTAGATGCTGCCACCGGTGAGAAAGTATGGCACTATCAGGTAGTCCATCATGATATCTGGGATTATGACATTCCCTGTGCTCCTAATTTAGTCCAGGTAGAAAAAGATGGCCAACTCATTGATGCTGTGGCACAACCGACAAAAATGGGGCACTTATTCATCTTGGATCGTGATACGGGTGAGCCCGTTTTTCCAGTAGAAGAAGTACCGGTACCTCAAAGTGACATTCCGGGTGAAGAGAGTTGGCCAACTCAACCTCTTCCTCAGCCGGGACTACGATATGCCAGGCAGGGATTTAGTGAAGATGAGATTACCGATCTTACCCCTGCAGCCACTGCCTATGTGACGGATTTAATCAAGAACATGGAAATGGGTAGCCTTTTTCGTCCCCCAAGCCGCGACAGTGCTTTAATTATGCCACAATTTAATGGGGGCACCGACTGGGGTGGAGCAGCGTATGATCCTATCAATAGAAAATTGTACGTAAATGCAAGCAACGAGGCAGAATGGATTTCGATGTTTGAAGCACCAAAGGCAGAAACGATTTCAAAATTTGAATTGGGATCAAAAATCTACCAGACGCAATGTACTTTTTGCCATGGTTCAAGCAATAGCCGACCTAGTGCAGGAGCACATGGATTTAGTGGTCTAAAAACTATCGTCAACAGCCGACCCGCAATTCACACCCTTGAAGTATTAGAAAATGGAAAAGGGCAAATGCCTGTATTCAGTTGGTTGACTGACATTGAGAAAGAAGCATTGGTTTCCTATTTGCAGGATAAAGGAAAGCAGGAAAAAATAGACCTGGCTGAAGTAAGCCTAAACTTTTCAAGTGACATACCATGGCTATCGACTGGCCACCATCCCATTAAAGACCAAAATGGGTATCCTATCAACAAACGACCCTGGGGTACACTATCAGTGATCGATATGAATTCCGGCTCCATAGACTGGCAAGTGGCACTCGGGACCTACCCCACACTCGAGGCAGAAGGATACGAGCCCACTGGCACCTTCAACATGGGCGGTCCCATGGTTACTGCCGGAGGCTTGGTATTTATTGCTGCCACCATGGATGAACGTTTCCGTGCTTTTGATCGTGAAACCGGCGAGATGCTTTGGGAGTTTCAGATGGACGCCGGAGGCTATGCTACCCCAGCCACCTACGAAGTCAATGGGAAGCAATTTGTCATCATCGCCGCAGGCGGAGGAGGTATTCCAGGCACTAAACCCGGCAATTCGTACTACTGCTTTAGCTTGTAAAAAATTACTACCTGAAGAAAATGTTTAATTAGCTATGTATTTGTAAGAAGAAATTTCTCCTTCGACTTCTACCACAAGAAGATAAAAGCCTTTCAACTCATGTAGACTTTCTCTGACATTTGTCACTGTGTCAATGGTCTTAGTAAGTCGACCCGATAAATCATAGATATATACGCTAGCTACCGAGGTGCTACTCGAAAGAATCTCAAATTCTCTTTCAAAAATATTGACTTGATAACTTAAAGTTGCCTTTTGATCAAATGTATTTGTTGTAACATCAAAATCAAGTGGTAAGCTATATAATTCACGTCCTATTTCTGGATCAAGATTACTGGTGAAGTATAGGATATTATTCTGTACGCCCAGAAGCGTTACTGAATTTATCATACTGGATGACTCATCAAAAGAATTCAATACCTCAAACTCACCCGTCATCATATCAATATAATGAATACTGGGCTGAAAGCCATTGGATGTCCCGGTAGCTATAAAGGCATGCTCATTGTGAGAAATCAGATTAGTGTATTGTGAAGTTAGATCAAAAAGCGCAGTAGACCCCATCCCTGTTCCATCACTTAATATCAAGTTTTCGTCTCCAAATAAACCATCAGAACTGCTAAAAAGGAATACATCACCAAATGTCGTAAATTCAAGACCTTCACCTTGAGTTGCTGAGTTATTAGAAGATTCATATAAAAGCTCTTCCTCGCCCGATATACCATTGATCAAGTAGTACCCCTTTCCGCCAACCCAAACCAAATCAGCTTCATCATCTATATTGATGGTCCTTCTCGCGAGCACAGGCTCTTCATCAATAGAGAGTAGCCTTACCGTATCTCTCTCCTCATCATACAAGTAAGTCCCCGATACATCATCCGTAAAGTTATCATCAATGGAGAAGGTAATTCCTGCGGTAACCTCACCGACTCCGTAAAAATCAGCGAAGGAGGACACATCATCTATAAGAGCTACCATCTCAACTGTGTCTTCAATCGTTAAATAGAGTTCTATACCCAGGTTGGTTTCTTTGATAAATGCTATTTCTTCTTTATATCTGCTGTAGTTTGGGGCTTGTTGCTCACTTACTATCCGAAAATTAATCCCGGAATAAATCGTCTCATTGGTGCTGCCATCAAACCTAAATAAAGTCCCATCAAATGTATAATACAGATACCCTTTTCGAGATACAACCATATCTCCTGGTGCACCCACCGCATTTTCATCGGGATCTATCAAAGAGATTGTATTAGCAGAAGTGCCATCGGTTTCCCAAATAGTCCATCCATTCTCTGCGTCTTGTGCATAGAAGTACACCTTACCTTCAAATCGGGTAAATCTCTGAGGACTCGAACCTTCAGAACCGACATTTATATCCTTTAGTATCTTAAACTCACCATTAGTAACCGCACCCAGTTCTTCACCCAGTTCGCTCGTAACTACCGGAAACAGCAGGTTCTCCCCAACAGAGATCGCAGTGTAATTAAAAGGATTAAAACCATCAACATCTCCCGGATTTATATCCTCAACCAATTCAACATTCTGAGATATTGAACTATTAAATATTAAAATAACAAATGTGAACAATGATATCGAAGTTCTCATTGGTAAAACAATTTACGGTTAGATTCAGGCAGCATCCCCAAATCAAAATGAAAAAAAGACTTTATACTGATGACTGAATACTATAAGAAATGCACTAGATGGTTCTTATGGTAATTCGCCCGCAAAGTAGCAACATATTAAAATAAAAGCAAACATATTCTCAAACAATTCCCAACTACTCAAAACCCAACATCCCAAAACCTAACAAACCAAACACCCAAACAACCCAAAACCCAACTACCCAAAAACCCAACACCCCAATAGCTCAACCCAACCCCCAGCCCCTGCTTTCTCGCTACACTCCGAAACCCGGGGAGCCAACCCACACAAACCTAACAACCCAAAACCCAAAACCCAAAAACCCAAAAACCCAACAAACCAAAAACCCAAAAACCCAACTACCTAACAACCCTAAAACCCAAAACCCCGCAACCCAAAAACCCAACTACCAAAAACCCAACACCCAAAAACCTAACAACCCAAAACCCAACACCCTAAAACCCAACAACCCAAAAAACCCACCAAAAATCACCTTAAAGTGGGAATCAGACGAACAATAATAGACTTA
>JAUILM010000853.1 GCA_030432855.1 Bacteroidia bacterium | reverse complement strand
AAACAAAACCAGCAGACTTCTATAGATCATCCATTGCATTGTTGACATAACCCGCATTCTAAGACATCTCCTACAATTATGCGATCAAATTCTTCTTGAGTTCCCGGGTTTCCGAGCACAAGAAATGACTTTTCCATGAAAGTTTTAAAGGATATGCATCTGTTTTGTTGATTTCAAACGCTCTTACGCACAGATTTTCAGATGATTCATTGACTGACCACAACCTAATTCCATGGCTCCATGATTCCTGGCTATTGAATTGTTTTTCAGCACTTTACAAAAGCAACTATCAAGTAATCATTCATCAGATCTTCGACCCAAAAAGTCAATTCTTAAAGTAGGATTGGCCATCAGCCGCTCGCAAGAAATGGACTCCACCGTTTCCACCAGGTATCACCAGTATGTCTCCAGACGTAGCTATGAATCCTGGATTTCCGTCAATTTTACGTTGCCAGAGGTCTTGAGGAGCATTCGGATTTGAGATATCCACTGCGCTTATCATCCCTGATCTCCTATCCGAACAGAAAAGACGGGAACCTGACAAAGTGGGTTTGCCACTAAGTACCATATCCTTAAAGTAAATTGGCTTTGCTTCCTGATCATTTTTCGTGGAAAGATCTTTAATCCTCAAGCCATCACCAAATACAGCATAAGCTTTGTCCTCCCTATATACGAAGCCATGGATGGGTCCAAATGATACATTCCAATCACCGATCGAATGGAAGATTTCTCCAATCTTTTGAATTTGCCTGCCATCCTGGATTTCATATAAATAGCAATCACCCAGCCACATACCTCCAAAATACCTTCCGTCAAAAACCTGATTGGGAATTGGATTCTTATACGTAAGATGTGGATTTCGATCTTCAAATATTTTCTCCATATGCGCTGGATGCGAAATATTGACAAACTCAACGGTGTTATTTGCACATAGAGCTGCGATATCAGAGCCTGCATCGACCACGACCTGATAGATGCCTCTTCCCGGAGATTGGTACCTACCTATTGACTTCCCAATTTCTCCAGAGTTGTACTCCCAGACCGATAATCCATGCAGACCTTCAGCTACGAACAATCTGTCCCCTACGAGGCAAATGTCATAGACCTCATGGTCGAGATCCAATATCTGACGACCGGATGGTGCAGGATGCATTACAACTCTATGGATGCCACCTGACCCGGCTGCTACCAGTACAGATTGATCTAGTGTATCCATAGCTACGGCATGCACCTGGGTACCTGTGAAGTATGTGGATTTATCCGGCCTATGACTGCTTCCCTTATAATGTTCGAACAGGCCTGGCTCCTTTACCACGGGGACAGCAATGTCTGTCGCACCCACTATATATAAACCATCCATTCCTGCCACATAGATGACATCCTGACCCAGCGCAAATCCATTGATGGGAGTACTTTCATTTATGCCTTCTTCTGTTGGTAATCTTGCATAGCCTATAAACCTGGGTGAATATGCGTCCTTAGCATCTATGATAAATAGGCCCGCTTTGGTATCACCCAGGAGTACATATTGGCCTGCGGCCTGAACGTCCCACCAGTCAGGACTTCGCAGGTAGAAAGTCGGAAGTTTTAATCTCGAAATTAATTTAGGATGACGAGGGTGGCTTACATCCACAATCTCAAGACCATGTCCTTTACCCCATGCCGGGTCAGATGCATCCTTATTGATCAATTGCATGCCATGATGTCCTGTGGCTACAAAGCACAAGTCACCTACTCTAAAAATCCCATCAGGAAAACCATCAACCGGAACATCTGAGAGGATCTTCGGATTTTCAGGATCAGAAATATCAATGGTGATCACCTTTCTGGACGCCCAATCTCCAACGTACGCATATTGCCCCCAGATATACACGGACTGCGCTTCATCGGTCAGCACCTGGCTGAGATAACGTGGATTGTATGGATCCGAGACATCCACCAGTTCTATTCCATAAATTCGATTGGTAATGGCTACTACATTTCCGGACACTGCCACACCAGTTGCCGATTCGATAGCATCATAATGACTAACTAATTCCAGTTGGTTAGGATCATTGACTTTAATAATGTTGAGGCCGTCCTGACGACAAGTAACAAATGCAAATCCATCTTCCACTTCGATTTGTCGCACATTCCCAAGTCCTGTAATGCTATCCAACAGCACAGGTGCCTCTGGTGTCGAGATATCAAAAGAATAAAGTGCACTTTTTCCGATGACAAATAGATGATTTGCCTCCACGACTACATCCATACAACGGCCTCCGACTATCTTAGACAAGACGGGAAACTCCCTGCCATACGGTGTGTAGTCAAATCCCTGCGCCAGTGACATCCCGGGATACATAAACAGAGTGATAACTAAGGTGAGAAATAATTTCATATTATACTTCCTGTATATTTGATGTGCGATTTTAAGTTCCCGGTAGATTTTGCTTTCTTGCTTCATTCCAATTTTGATCTGCAGTGCGATAAGAGTCGCAACCAGTACGATTTCTCCCACTGCGTACTTCAAATATTTACCCCTATTGCTGTCATAATGTAACTTCTCAAAAAATTTCTGAAGAACTTTAGCATAGAATAGTAGAAAATAATTTTTCCTCCTCAAAAGAGGCCCGATCTAATTCAGGATTGAGGGAAGATAAGTCTTTTGATGGAGCTCACGACGGGAAAAAGTAGCATCATCTCGGTTAAAGCAAATGAGGATT
>JAUILM010000852.1 GCA_030432855.1 Bacteroidia bacterium | reverse complement strand
GGTGATACAATGGGGTGCAAATAAGGTCGAAAACCACTTTTCGCCATCTGAACTAAGATGGGATCCCCGACACCGGACCGACGTACCTCTATGGATTCATTTTCTTCATCGATAATAACTGCAAGCAAGATCGGGCCCTCGGTATCTACCTGAGATGTATTCCCCTCTCCAGATGGACTTCCGCAACCTGACAGTAATATAAAGGCAATAGAAAACAGGACAATAGACGACAGGATAAACTTCATATAAGCAAGATTTGCTCTGAAATTAGCAAAAATGACAGGGTTCGGTATGCTGGTCTAACTATCTACAGCAAAATTATTTCGATCACGAAGCGGGACATTTCAAGCTCTTCGATACACATAAAGGAAACAATCTCACAATATGCGTCAATTGCTTTTCAGTATGATACTCACGACCTATTGCCTTACTGCCGCACCTACTATGGTGAAATCACAAACCGCCACTATCACCATCAACGACTACCAGCTGACAAAGGAGGATATCCAGCAGATAAAAAACCTGTATGGAGTCACCCCAATAGCTGGTCACTATTGGTATGATCAATATTCAGGTGCCTATGGCGTCAACGGAGGACCTGCGTTGGGCGTCATGTACCCTGGTCATGCTTTTGGTACGATCTCACCCGATGCTTCAAAGGGTACTTCCGGGGTATTTGTCAATAACCGACAACTGCAGGAACAGGAAGCTCTTTCGGTAGCCCGTCTATTTGGCTACTCGAGTTATGTGCCCGGGTATTACTGGTTAGCGGCTAATGGTGATATTGGTATGATTGGAAATCCTTTTCCCATCGGCAATATTTACCGGGCCATCGCTCGATCACATGCATATAGTCAGAGTGGTGGGGATAATTTCTGGTCACGTGGACTATACAGCGGTGGCAACTATTATACCGGTGCTAATAGGCAGCCCAGTCAGGGTTATGTAAGTGTGCCCGGATATGGACCGGTGAGTCATGGGATGAATTAGGTTTATTGAGGATATTCAATTTTCCTTATCTATCGAATCTCATAGACTCGTCTATCACAGACTCCATTCCGTCTAAGAAAGCGATCTATTTAGACCCAAATCAAAATTGTCTCGTCTTATAGTCAGAAAATGCTCAGATAAGCTTTCCTCATATCCGTGAAAAAGACTCTTTAAGGAATATTAAATTTTAATCATTCATAAAAGAGTTACCTGGTATGAACAGAAGATTATTTGCGAAGCAGTTATTGGCTGCCTCTCCATTCGTCATCGCACCAACTGCTATTTTTAAAATTCCCAAGAAGCTCAACATCCTGATCCTTGGAGGAACCAACTTTCTGGGACCGGCGATCGTCAATGCAGCATTGGACAAAGGACACAATGTAGATCTCTTCAACAGAGGTATTACCAACCCAGACATTTTTCCACAACTACAGCATTTCAAAGGAGACCGTTCTCAGGGAGCAGAAGGCTATAAGTCGTTAGACAATCGCTACTGGCACATCATCATTGATACCTGGTCAGGCAATAGTGACTATGTGGAGGACGCTGCCAAATATTTACAGGGAGCTACCAGTCACTACCTGTATACTTCTTCGATATCAGTTTACAAGAATTTTCATGAGAAAAACATGGACGAATCAGCCGAGACGGTATCGTTGGAACTGGCCAAAGACAAGTGGGAATATCCGGAAAACAAATATCAGTCAGAATTATTCACACAGCAGTACTTCCCTAAAGCACATACTATTTTACGACCCGGTCCTATAAAGGGCTGGAGGGACACATCTAATGATCTCGCCTACTGGTTGATCAAGGTGATGCGTGGTGAAAAGATTCTGGGACCTGGTAATGGTCTGGACCCTCTGCAGTTTATTGATGTGAAGGACGTTGCCGATTACATTGTGCATTGCGCAGAACGGAATATAAAGGGAATCTATAATACATCCGGCCCACTAAAGAATGAATCCCTTACCTGGAATGAACTGCTTGAAACAGCACAAAAGAGATTAAACAAGGAAGCCGAAATCATGTGGAACAGCACAGATTTTCTAAAAAAACACGAAGTAAGACCCTTTGATGATATGCCACTATGGTTACCGAAGGACACAGACCCCGGTTTTATGTCGATCTCAAGTAAGAAAGCCATTGATACGGGTCTTTCCTATCGTCCAATTGAAAAAACGATCAAGGACATAGTCAAGTGGTTCCAAATCAAGTACGGAGAGGACTTTGAATTTGGTAAAGGTACCGAGGCATCACCAGGCCTTGCAAGACAAAAAGAGGAGGCATTATTGAAAATGCTCTCCTAAAGAATGTTCGTTTTGTATAGTTAGAACAATTTTGGACTGGGGCTGCCAAAAAGGTGGTGGTCCCTTTTTCTATTTTGACAAAAGTAAGAAATAGATTCCTCTGGCTATTTGTATTTTTGCATCAGGATATCGTAACGAATACTATGAGACTTCTCCTGATTTCCCTCTTAATGAGTGCCTTATGTATAGCTGGTTGTCTGGTGATGGAGGGCCAGTACACTAAACTACCGCCCGGACAATGGCGCGCCATTCTACAGCTCGATGCCAATCGTGCCCTAGCTGACAAGGTCACCTTCGAAACCAAGGTGCAGGATCAGTTGACATTTGAAGAAGTGACAGAAGGTGAACTTCCAGTAAACTTTGAAGTAATTTACGATAGCCCGGAAGAATTACACATCAACTTCA
>JAUILM010000851.1 GCA_030432855.1 Bacteroidia bacterium | reverse complement strand
CGTCAAAGTTAGAAACCTAAATTTAAATTATCAGTAAAGTAAAACATCAAAAGCTATTGAGTGAGATCGTACTGAGGGTAGAGCATGTAGATCCCATCGATCTTTTTGGACAGAATAATGTACGTCTGAACTTGTTGAAGGATGCATTTCCCCAGGTACAGTTTACCTCCAGAGGAAATCAGCTGAAATTATCCGGTCCTAAGAAAGATACACAAAACGCGAAGTCGAAGTTTGAACTAATGGTCCGACTGCTTAAGGAGCAAAAAGAATTGACCACTCAGAATGTTGTGGATTTGTTGCGCAATGGAGATGCTTCAGCAGCCACATTCTTCTCTGATCGTACCACTATCGTGCATGGGAGAAATGGCAAGCCTATTCGTGCCAGGACCCGAAATCAGAAACGCATGGTAGAGGCTGTGGAAAAGAATGATATAGTCTTTGCTGTGGGACCGGCAGGTACCGGAAAAACCTACACGGCGGTGGCACTTGCAGTACGCGCACTAAAAAACCGATGGGTCAAGAAGATCATTCTCACTCGCCCGGCAGTGGAAGCAGGAGAGAGCCTGGGATTTTTGCCAGGTGACCTCAAGGAAAAGGTCGACCCCTATCTAAGACCGCTCTATGATGCCCTGGACGATATGATTCCTTTCGAAAAACTGAGTCAGTTTATGACGAATAGGACTATCGAAGTAGCTCCGCTGGCATTTATGCGGGGGCGAACGCTGGATCATGCTTTCATTATTCTGGATGAAGCACAAAATGCAACTACCACCCAACTGAAAATGTTTCTGACACGCCTTGGTCCTTCTGCAAAATGTATTGTGACGGGAGATCTGTCTCAAATCGATTTGCCCAGAAGTCAACAATCGGGCCTGCAGAGAACAATAAGGATACTGGGACCACTGAAGGGGATCAGCACAATCAGACTGGACAAGGATGATGTGGTACGGCACCATTTGGTACGAGAGATCATCCATGCCTTTGACCAGGATGGAAAGTCGCATCGACCCACTGAAGAAGAATAATCTTATTTTCCCGTTTCATTTTCCAGAAAAGTAATGACGTTTAAAGTTAGCAAACCCAGCAAGGAACTCCTTGGCACCATCATGCTTGATGGCTCTAAGAGTATAAGTAATAGAGCATTGATCATCAGGGCTCTTTGCGAAGATGATTTTCCGATAGAACACCTTTCTACCAGTGAGGATACTCAGGCTATGGAATCACTCTTGGGGACTACTGAAGAAGTCTATGATGTCGGGCCAGCGGGTACTACCTTCAGGTTTCTAACAGCCTACCTGGCTTTGCAACCAGGTACTCAGATTCTTACCGGGTCTGAACGAATGAAACAGCGACCGATTGGGCCATTGGTGGACGCTTTAAACCAGATCGGAGCCAATATCACCTATGAGGAAAATGAAGGGTATCCACCCTTGAGAATTGCACCTCCGTCATTATCTGAAAAGAATCAACTCTCAATACCGGCTAATATCAGCAGTCAGTTTATCTCTGCATTGATTATGATCGCACCCGTACTTCCACGGGGGCTGAATATTACACTGGAGGGTAAGCTGGTTTCACGATCCTATCTTCAGATGACGCTGGATATGATGGCGTACTTTGGTATCCAATACACATTTGACGAAGATCGAATATCGATAGCGCCGCAGAAATATATTGCCAAATCTTACCGTGTCGAATCAGACTGGTCTGCGGCCTCATATCACTACGCCAACGCGGCGCTAGCCGATGAAGTGGACCTCACATTGGGTGGACTCTTCGAAGAGAGTATGCAGGGAGATGCGGTCACCGCTGAATTATTTGACAGACTGGGACTACAATCTGAGTTTTCGGAGTATGGTGTACGAATCACCAGAAAGGAACAGACTGCTCCGGCAATGCTCGAGCATGATTTTATTCTGTGCCCTGACATTGCGCAGACCATGGCTGTTGTCTGTGGTGCGCTGGGGATTGCCGGTGTATTTACCGGACTTGAGACCTTGTCAATTAAAGAAACTGATCGGATCAAAGCACTTCAAACAGAGCTGGCCAAAGTAGGTGTAAGCTTCTCCAGGATGCCAGAGCGATTTAGTAAGAAATCGGGAAAGGCTTACTATGTAGTCGAAGGGAAGGCAGACTGGGAATCTGCACCCAGATTTCCTACGTACCATGATCACAGAATGGCCATGGCATTTGCACCGCTCAGTGTATTGGGTCCCGTTTTGATCGAAGATCCCAAAGTTGTAGGAAAGTCCTATCCTGCTTTTTGGAAAGATCTCACCACATTAGGCTGGCAAATACAGGTAGAAAGCGATTAAGGATTGTTCTGCTAGGAAGTACTTAGAATTTTCAACTCCACACGTTGGTTTTGCTGTCGTCCCTCAGCGGTATCGTTGCTGGCGATAGGTTTTCTTGAGCCATAGCCTTTGTACTGGATACGGGATGCTTTTATACCCTTCTTTACCAGATAAGTAGCTACTGTCTTTGCCCTGGCTCGCGAAAGATTGTCACTATACCTGGTATTAATCGTCAAAGAGGCAGACGTTGATCCTCTACCCCCGCTGGTATGACCTCCTACTTCAATGGTCACTCCTGGATTTGCAGCAAGAAAGGTATATACTTCATCGAGCACATGATAAGTACTATCTCTGCTCAGGTTGAAGCTATCCGCTTCAAAATACAGGCGTTCGACCTGAATAATTTCACCGG
>JAUILM010000850.1 GCA_030432855.1 Bacteroidia bacterium | reverse complement strand
GGCGAGATGAGTAGTGGGATGGTCGACACCTCTTTGAGAACGAACAAAATCATAAAGACCAAAGAGGGAAAACATATGTCCATCCAGAATTCTGGTTGGTTTCTCTGCGACATATTCCTCATAAAATGTGCGCCCTTGCTGGTGGTCTACGCGTACTCCACCCTCGGCTACATCTCTATCAAAAGCTGAAAGAGCACGACGACAAAGGTCAAGTTTTTGGGAGTCCTGATCAATCTGCCAGGCCCGCAGTAATACAGAAATTCCGCGGCTTTGACTAAATGCAGATTTCCAGGGCCTGTGCATATTGAATTCGGGTTTGGGAACCTCAGTGATCCAAAATACCGTATCATTTTCATGAATAGCATTTTCCTGAAACCACTTAGCCATTCGTAGAAAGTGATCCCTTGATTCTGAAGAACCGGTAGACAAAAATTTATGGAATATTGCCAGGGCATACTGTCCAATCGTGATGGGGTAGTAGTAATATCCTTTTGCTTCTTCCACATCGATGTACGAATGGATCTGGGGCACTCCTTCGCTATCAAAATTAAATGGCTTATTTCCACCGCGACTATTTACCTTATCGGCTTCGAAGACTAAATAATATTCACGTAGCTCGCGGTCCTTACTTATACAGGTGTTGATCTCCCGATTTTCAACCAAATCCGTCAGCAATCGGCGGGCCATGAAGTATGCTTTCTTCAGTTTCACCTAGATGACACCTTTTTCGATGAGCGAAGCAATGTTTTCAGCGATTCTTTCTGAAGCATGTCCGTCCCAGAGTGGAGGTACCGAGGCATCTGGCTTATAAGTGCCAAGTTCTATTTGCCTGATTTTAGTCTCGATTTCCTGAGGATCCAGTTTTGTCAGTGTATTTGTACCAATCTCTACTGTACTGGGGCGTTCTGTATTTTCTCGCAACGTCATGCAAGGCACTCCCGCAAAGGTAGCTTCCTCCTGTATCCCTCCACTATCTGTCAAGATCATCCTGGCATTGGCAATGAGATGTTGAAATTCGATATATCCAACAGGTTGCGTTATATGCACATTTTGCAATTGGGTCAATGACTCATACAACCCAAATTTCTGCATGTTTTTACGGGTGCGGGGATGTATAGGGAATACCACAGGCATTCGTGCGGATAGTGATTGAAAAATCGAAAGAATTTTTTCCAGGGAAGCCTGATTGTCCACGTTGGAAGGACGATGCATCGTTACCAGCGCAAAGGCCTTCGGTTCCACGCCAATTTCCTTTAGAATTTTGCAGGATTTGATCTGATCTGCAAATGCCACGAGGGTATCAATCATGGTGTTACCCACAAAGAAAATGTGCTTTTGACCTTTCCCCTCCTTCGATAGATTTGAGATAGCACTTTCCTCCGTTACGTAAAGTATCTCACTGATCTCATCAGTAAGAAGACGATTGATTTCTTCCGGCATATCCCGATCTTCACTCCGAAGGCCGCTTTCCACATGTGCTACCCGAATCCTGAGCATATTGGCTGCCAGGGCTGCGGCCAATGTCGAGTTAACATCTCCCAGCACAATAACAAGATCAGGACCATAGGACGAGAACACCTGATTAAATCCGGTCAGAAGATGTGCAAATTGTTCTGTACTGGAAATCCCAGTCCTGGGCTCCAGATGAAAATCTGGTTTCCTTATAGCCAGCTGATTAAAGAATATTTCGGACATGTTAGCATCAAAATGCTGTCCGGAATGCAGTAATTTCCATTCAAATATATCCTCGTACGCCTTAAAGCTCCGCTCGAATTGAGTTATTTTAATAAAGTTGGGTCGGGTTCCGACCACTACTATTATCTTTTTCTTCATTTTTTCATCATTTCATCCAGCAAACTTGCCAATCTGCCCGTCAGAGCTTTTCTGCTGTACGCATCCCGCCCCTTAAAGGTGAACTGAGAAGGTACATTCTTTATTTTCTGATTCAGCTCCTCTTGTAAAGCCATGAGGGTGCCATTGCTGTCATTGTACGCAAAGTAATACCCGCTGTCAGTTTCCCTGATTATTTCTCGCACTTCGCCATCTTCCGGACCAAAGGCCAGCACGGGCCTTTTGGCACCGAGGTAATCAAATAGTTTCCCTGCGATAAACAAATGGTTGTCGGGGACCTTATCCACAACCAGCAACAGCAGGTCGGAATTACTGTAAAGCTGCAGTACTTCCTCATGGGATATGTATCCGTGCTTTACCAGTAAGTCACTAATGTTTAAGCGATCCAATTCCTCCTCAAACAATGCACAAAGATTACCGGCGACATGCAATCTGATAGGGGTATTCGGGTCTGTTTTTCGAAGTTGTCCCAGTGTTTGCAACAAAGTATAAGGCATCCTCACTTCCGAAAGATTGCCTGCATACGTGATGACCAAATCCCTGCTTTGGTTTGAGCTGAAATTGTGTTCGCCATCGTATCCATTGGTAATGACAGAAATCTTGCTGTCATTCAAATGAAAGTCACTGACTAATGTATTCTTGAAGCCCTGACAGGTCGTGATAAGGTGATCAGCCCCTGCCAGCACTTCCCTTTCCATACGATGATCCAGTGATCTTGTAATCGAAGAACGCGGACTATCCTGATAAAAGACAATACTACTCCAGGGGTCCCTAAAGTCCGCTACCCATGGTATTCCGGTGCTATCTGCGACCTTTTTTGCCACGACCTGAACAGTATGAGGTGGCGAGCATGAGTAGATTACATCGA
>JAUILM010000849.1 GCA_030432855.1 Bacteroidia bacterium | reverse complement strand
TTATTGATAGTTATACCCAAGAACATATCCACTTGTCGATCATCCTTGTAGACGGCCATAGGATCTCCACTATTTATATTGGCGTCAGTCATATTTATATATGCATCGCCCAATATGATGCGAGCAAACTCAGGATTATGGATGCTGGAAACAACACCAATCACCACTGACGCCGCAAAGATCGCGAGCGCAAGTATCAGTATTTTTCGTGACTTCCAGGCTTCCGCTGGAACTGTGTCACCAAAGAATCTGACTAATTCCCTAAACTCTACTTTTTTAGTCTTTCTATTGAGGGTGTCAAATACTTTCTGTGTTAAGTTGTTTAAGTATAACCTTACTGATCGATTAGGATAGAATGTACGTGCATATGAAAGATCGCTGGAAACTTGAATAAAAAGATCATGGAGTCTATCCACGTCATGATCCTTACGAGCAAGTAGTTTTTCCAACTCAAGCCATTTTTCCTTATTTGTTTCAATGAATTGTGACTCTGTCAACATCTATTATTTCATTGCAAATCAGAGTATCGATCAGGTTTCAGGGCTCCAGGTAAAAAATATCTATTTCTACTTGGTGGGTGGAAGTGCCTTGATCGCTTCCGAATAATTCCATAATACGTATATAGTACAAAATAAGATAATATATTTGCTTCTCACCATGAAAAGCATTGAAATAACAACAGCACATAATATTGTTATAGAACAAGAATTAGGACGTTTAAGTCATCGCATTTTAGCCTTTGGTATTGATGCTGCGATTCTTGTAGTATACATTTGGATCCTTACAGGTTTAACTGGAGGAAATACTATCATACTATATGTAGCTGGTGGCCTAGCCATTATATTTTACCACCTCATATGGGAGATTTTTAACAATGGGCAATCACCCGGTAAGAAGGCAATGAATCTACGTGTAGTTTGTACTAATGGCGTCCGACCTTCACTACAGGACTACATTATTAGGTGGTCATTTAGACTAATTGACATTACTGGTACTTTCGGTTGCTTCGCGGTGTTGACCATTCTCACTAGTGATAGAAATCAAAGGATGGGTGACCTTCTTAGTAATACTGCAGTTATCAACCTCAGGAATAGTAATCATGTAAGTCTAGAAAGATTGCTAAGCATTGATTCACTTGTAGGAGAAGTCTCTTATCATCAAATCAAGCAATATAGTGACCAGGACATGCTATTGGTGAAGCATGCATTGCAACGATACTCTAAGGTTCCCAATGAAGCAAACAAGAAAGTGATAAAAGATCTAACTGTACGTATTTGTGAGGATTTAAGAATTCAAGATCAGAAAGTCAGACCGACAGAGTTTTTAAAAAAAGTACTCTCAGACTACATTATCCTGACTCGCTAAGGTTTAACTGATACAGCTCTACCATCTCTGACGGTACTCTTGGGTTCATGATTTTAAACCAAAGAGGGGGAATCAGCGCCAGTATGATACTGCCAGGATATCCTGTGGGAAGTTGTGGACTTTCCTCAATATGTTGCAGTAACTGATATTTCTTACTGGCTTTATAGTGGTGATCTGCATGTCGTGTGAGCTCATACAGAAAGATCCTGCCAATATCATGGTTGGAGTTCCATGAATGGATTTTGGATACTCGTTCATACTGATTATCTCTGATCCTTTTCCTTAGTAGTCCGTAATGCTCGATATAATTAATGGATTCAAGCAGGAGAAAGCCCATAACTCCAATTGCTATGGCGAGGCCAAGCGCCAAAGTCCCGAAGACCACATAGATGATCCACAGATATAAAGACTGTATCAGTACCCCTGTAATAAAATGATTTTTAAATGACCAAAACTGATGACCACTTCGTGCAAGTAGCTCTCGTTCAATTTTAATTGCACTGACCAGACCACCCCATGTAGATCGAAACCAGAACGCATAAACACTCTCGCCTAGTCGGGCAGTAGCCGGATCTTTAAATGTCCCAACCCACCTATGATGACCGTGATTATGCTCGATCATGAAATGATTATATAAGCCTGGTATCAATAGTATCCGTGCCAGCATTTTTTCAAATTTACCAGGTCTATGACCCAGCTCGTGTGCGACATTAATACCACTTGCCCCTACGTAGGTGCCTACACTTAGTGTCATTCCTACTATTTCCCAAGTGGTCAAGGAGCTACTACTCACCCTCCAAAAGAAAAAGAAAATCAATCCATATAATATGGGCACATTCAAATAAAGCAGGATATCAAAAAACCGCGACAATGCTCTCTTGGAAGAAATCTCCTGTCCCGCAACCGATGTATTGGATCCGAGCAATAATTCCATTAAAGGTATCAGCACAAAAGAAAGCATAGCGGCTCCATACGACCAGATTCCCCCCATGGCAATAGATAAGTAAGCCACTAAGGGCCCAATATAAGCTCCCAGATACTTTAGATCGCTACCCTGCATATACTCAAATATACAACGGTTATCATCGAAAAGTACAATTAAAGACCCCCACTGATAAGGTAGCTTATGTCTATATTTAAGGTTTAAAACAAATTTCTACATCACCTACGAAAAATAGCCGCGTTATGATAATTACCACCACGAATGATCTTCCAGGCCACAAGATTGTTGAAGTATTCGACATTGCCCGCGGTAGTACTGTAAGAGCCCGGCATATTGGAAGAGATATCTCTGCGGTATTAAGAAGTGTGGTGGGAGGAGAAATCGCTGAGTATACCAATCTCATGGCGGATGCCCGTGAACAGGCC
>JAUILM010000848.1 GCA_030432855.1 Bacteroidia bacterium | reverse complement strand
TATACATGCAGAGAAGGATCTTGATCGTTCTCGACCAAGATCATCTCCTTATTCTAAATTCTTTCGGGCCTGAGGCAATTTATTTTTGCTCTACTACTGTCTGATAGCCCAGATTATCGATTCTTCTTCTTATGTCTGTTTTTACGCAGTCTCTTCTTTCTTTTGTGTGTAGCGATCTTATGTCGCTTTCTCTTCTTACCGCAAGGCATATCTTATTCTTTTAATGTTAATAATTCACATTTATTTCTTAGTTCCTGAGCCCGTGTCCCATCTCCGGTTTGTTCGAGTACCGTAGCTAGCAGACAAGTGGCTGAGGCATGGTTTGGATCTATTTCCAGAGCAGTCTCCAATCGGGTCTGTGCTCGGTCGAATTGTCCTGTTTTTATGGCTAGTCGAGCTAGTGTCGTCAGTACCATAACGTTTTCCGGGTGCTTTTCATTCAGACTTAATAACATCTGAATACCTTTCATAGGTTCATTGGGTGGTGGATTTTCTGTATATGCAAGTGAGAGATTGACTCTGTATTCAACATTTTCCGGCTCCAGACTGATGGCATTCTCCAGGGCCTGAATTGCCTTTTGCGTACATGCCTCTTTCAGCATTTCACCTGAAGATGATAGTCCTGCCATAAAGGTAGTTCCTGCAATACTCCAGGCCTGGCCTGTCATTTCCTTCTCAGCCACTTGCTCTGCATAGTGACCCGCGATATAATACTCTGTCAGTCGATACCACTTGCCAGAAAGTTCTTTAAGCGCTGTAATCTGTTGCGTGCTATCACCGCCGTCGGCCAGCGCCTCCATTCTCTCAACCTCCGCCAAATCCGCGACTGCCAGGCTTTCCTTGGCAGTCATTATCATCGGTTGCACATCCAATTGTGTACCTGTCAGTATCCTGCTTTTACTATCCGCTTCCTGAGTAGGTGATTTAGTATCAAAGCCAAAAAAGAGGATCAGCACTGTGAGGACCCACATAGCTATGACTACGAATTGCCTCCTCGTCATCCTTCACTGTCCTCAGGCAATTGCTTTACATTGTCCTTCACCTGGTCTACAAAGACTTTCGCCGGCTTAAACGATGGGATGTAATGTTCTGGAATTTCGATTGCAATGTTTTTCTTGATATGTCGACCTATTTTCTTAGCACGTTTCTTTATCACAAATGATCCAAACCCACGTATATAGACATTTTCTCCATCAGCCAGCCCATTCTTTACCTCTGTGAAAAAGTACTCTAATGTGACCAACACATCTACTTTAGGTACTCCTGTCTTCTCTGATATGGCTGCAACGAGATCAGCTTTCCTCATTATATTATTGGTTTATAGCTAGTTATGAAAGGTTTTAGTGATTTTTTCAGAAGCGAGGCAAATCTCGCAATTTATTTCATAAAAAAAAATATACCACCCGCTTTTTGTGGTCATCAAGGATGATTTTAAAGATTTCACTGCCTTGATAATCAGAATTTTGTACAAATTGTGTGCCGTCTTGATCAGGCCTGTGCTGCGATCTGTGCTATTGATGACAATATCAAAAGCTATATTTGGGAAAAAGTGGTTTATGTTACTATCCATGACCAGCTATGGTCGGTCTACAGCTGCACTTACTACCAAGAGTATAGCAATCGAAATCAAAACACTCAACAGTAAGTTCGTCGATTTGCGCTTACGTGTTCCGCCCATTTTCCAGGAAAAGGAAATGGTCCTTAGGAAGATCTTGCATGATAAGGTGCTGCGGGGCAAAATTGAAGCCACCTTTACTTTTGAAAATCAGGAGGGCGGAGAAAACTACTCCATAAACGGATCAATATTCCGCCAGTATCATCTCCAACTCACCTCTTTACAACAGGAGTTGAATATCCCTGATGGTGACCTGTTGAGCTCCATCATGAGGTTGCCTGAAGTTGTATCTACTTCTGAAGAGTCGATCTCAGACGAAGATTGGAAAACCATACAAAGTACACTCGATGCAGCACTCGATAAGCTCATTGCGCATCGCGCCGAAGAAGGTGCTGCCATTGAGGCTGACTTGCAGATCCATATCAATTCAATCCTGGAGTTACTTGATCTGGTGACTCCCTACGAGAATGAGCGGGTAGAAAAAGTACGACAACGAATGTCCTCCAGCCTCGACGAGTACCTGTCCCGTGATAACGTAGATGAAAACCGGTTTGAGCAGGAAGTACTCTTCTACCTGGAAAAAATTGACATCACAGAGGAGAAAGTACGGTTAAAACAACATTGCAACTACTTCCTTCAGATTATGGGGAACAAGGAAGTAATGAAGGGTCGAAAGCTAAATTTCATCAGTCAGGAGATTGGTCGTGAGATCAACACCTTGGGTGCAAAGGCATATTCATCTGACATTCAAAAGTTGGTCGTCAGAATGAAGGATGATTTAGAGAAGATAAAAGAGCAGTTAGCCAATGTCGTCTAATGAAGAGACAAAACCCGATGGTTTTCAAGGGAAAGTAATCATCTTTACCGCCCCTTCCGGTGGTGGTAAAACAACCATTGTACGACACCTTCTCAGTAGCTATGCAGATGATTTAGATTTTTCCGTCTCTGCCACAAGTAGGGGCAAAAGGTCGGGAGAGATTGATGGGAAGGACTATTATTTTTTATCGAAAGAAGAGTTTCAGGATAAAATCAATAGCGGGGCTTTCCTCGAATGGGAAGAAGTGTACACCGATTTGTTTTATGGTACCCTCACATCGGAAGTGGATCGAATCTGGTCTT
>JAUILM010000847.1 GCA_030432855.1 Bacteroidia bacterium | reverse complement strand
GCGAAATGCCGAATGAGCCCGTGTAAGTAAATGGGTCCTGTAATTTCGATTGAAGATCCGCCGCTACTTGCTCAATATCCTGTCCCCAGAGAGGGCTGACGACAAGGGTCACGATGGACCATAAGGCAGAGATGATCAGGGGCCGCATGCGGTAGATAGTTGGTTACGTTGTCATGGTCAGGTTTAAGTGAATAAATGCTCACTTAATTGCCACGTAAGTAAGATATTGAAAAATTGGTAAGTGACAAAAAGTTGGAGGAGTTGCACACCTTTCAAAGTCAAATCATGCTTTTGGGCGATTGACTGGCATGCCACTAATCTTCATATTACATCAGAATCAAGATGTCAAATGCAAAATTCAAATCCGATGTTGAAAATAGCAAAGCCTAGGTTGTATTGGCTAATTCTTCTTTGTGCTCTTACGAATCTGCTTCATGCCCAAATATCTGTCTGGACGGGAACCATTGACAATGACTGGCATGACACTAAGAACTGGTCGGGAGATTCACTCCCGGCGCTACATGACTCTGTGATTGTAGATGCTGGCACCGTAGTTATTGATGCCGATGTTAATATTAAATCGTTGGTACTTCTCAACAGCACACATCTCACCAATAATCAAATTCTCACATTATCAGGCTCCCTAAGTGATGGTGTGCTGGTAGATGCAAGTACGATGATCAATAATGCGAAAGTGGAAATTCCCGATGTAGGTGATGGGGACTTCGAAGATCGCGCAATAGAGGTGACCAATGGGGGAATCTTTATAAATATGGGTTCTATTACGATAGAAGAGATCGATATTTATGGAATTCGCATAGAAGCCGGGGCTGACTTCACAAATGCTGAAAACGCCAGCATTCGAATTAAATCGCGTGCGCTGGTTGCGATCATCGTATCTAATGCAAATACAACATTTGAAAATAATGGAAGTATTGATATCACCCTTCAGAATGCGACCGGATCGATACGCGGCATTACTGCAGCAAGCGTTGGACTATTCACCAACCATAACCTGGTCACCATTACCAGTACCCAAACAGGAACTAATATAAGGGCCATCACGATTGCAAATAATGGAAGATATGTCAATACCGGAGAGACGGAAGTAATCTCGGTATCCGGGAATAAGGGTCTACATCTGAGTAGTGTCGGTAGCTCGTTTGAGGTGGAAGACGGCATATTTCAAATACAGGCCAATGACTCAAATGGCATCGAAATGACAGATGCCAGTGAGTTAATTGTCCTTGCCGATGGTGATATACATATCAGTGGGACGATTCAAGACCACTACATAGACATGGCCACCGACGCTATTCTGGACTGCGAGGGGGAATTGCAATTTGGAAATTGAAAATTATAGGATGACTACCGAAGAGAAAAGCTTGAAACGGCATCGAGGGTAGGCAAATCAAATATATTCCCTTACCTTCCTAATCTCTTACCGATTTTGATTTCTACATGCCCTTGTTTGTCATTTTCCTGGGAATTCTCGGTCTGCTCCTCCTCATTGGATGGCTGAAGTTCAATCCGTTTATTTCGTTTATCCTCGTATCCATTGGTGTCGGCCTGGCCCTTGGACTGTCAGGTGCTGATGTCGTAGTATCCGTGCAGAAAGGCATAGGCGAACTACTGCAAAGCTTGGTCCTGATCCTGGGCTTTGGAGCCATTTTGGGAAAACAACTAGCTGATACAGGTGCGGCACAAAGCATCACGCAGGGCCTGATCAGGGTGTTTGGTAAGAAGCGAATTAGGCCAGCGCTCATACTCACGGGCTTCATCATAGGCATCCCTATGTTCTATGCGGTGGGGTTTGTGATATTGGTACCCATCATCTTTATTATGGCGGCTGCGACAGGTCTTCCCTTGATTTTCATGGCAGTACCTGTGTTGGCCACTCTATCAGTCACGCATGGTTATTTACCACCCCACCCCGCTCCCACGACAGTCTCCGAAATGATTTCTGCGGATGTGGGCCTGGTACTGCAATACGGAATCATCATAGCCTGGCCTGCAATTATTGCGGCTACATTGTATTCCCGCACCTTGAAATCTATGAAAGCCACCCCACTCAAGGAGCTTACGGTCAAAGAATTGTTGCCCGAAGACGAGCTACCATCATTCTTCAGTAGTCTGTTAGTGGCGCTTTTGCCGGTGCTGCTGATCTTGCTTCGATCGTTTCAAGATCGTCTGTCACTGCCTGACTTTTTAATGCAAGTGATAGATTTCTCTGGCGAGGCGTCGATGGCACTATTGATAAGTGTTTTGCTTGCGATTCCTTTGTTGGGTCTTCCGAAGTTCTCGATGACTGAAATATCTGAGCAAATGGTGGATGCCTTGAAGAGTATTGCCCCGGTATTGTTGATAATTGCCGGTGCAGGAGCCCTCAAAGCAGTGATAACTGACAGTGGAGCAGGCGATTACATTTCGGAGACGGTTTCCTCATGGTCCATTCACCTATTGCTGCTTGCCTGGCTGATAGCGGCAATTTTGCGCATATGCATCGGATCTGCCACAGTGGCCAGCCTGACTACAGCTGGTATTTTACTGCCCACGATCGCTGCCTCCTCCGTACAACCTGAACTGGTAGTTCTGGCCATCGGGGCCGGATCCTTGGGTTTTTCCCATGTCAATGATGGAGGATTTTGGCTATTTAAAGAGTACTTCAATCTCTCTATCAAAGACACTTTCAAAAGCTGGACAGTCATGGAAACAATCGTGTCGATTGTGGGATTGAT
>JAUILM010000846.1 GCA_030432855.1 Bacteroidia bacterium | reverse complement strand
CCGAGTGCAGAAGGTCGAACCGTGGATGCCACCTTGGATCACATCCTGGGACTGACTAACGTAGTGGCCAATGCTGCCCGACAAGAATCCACCGGCAATCAACCGGATGTCGAGTTAACATATCAGGAAAAAAGAACTCAGACACTTCAAAATATCCAGACAGCAAGCGAGATACTCCGTGCCTTTAATGACAATGATCTGACCAAATTTCCGGTAGTTTTTGAGCGAGGAGATCGCAAGAACGAATTCCCTTTTTGGAATCTCATCAATGGCCCGATTGCCGATGCTATCTGGCACGTAGGGCAGGTAGTTTCTATGCGGAGAAGTGCCGGAAATCCCATCAGGCAGGGCATCAGCGTCTTCAATGGTACGGTAAGAGACTAAACCTATACCCAGGGGTGGGGGATGGGCAGTGTCCGTCCTATACTTTAGAAGCATTGTTTCTTAATACCGATAAATGAATTCAAAATGATCAATGCTTCCATTTCTCAACGTGAACTTGAGGTTCTCAATCTCATTGCCTTTGAATATACTGCAAAGGAAATCGCCGATCAATTATACATCTCAATCAATACCGTGAAAACTCACAAAAGACATCTGCAGGAAAAGCTACATGTACGAAATGTAGCCGGACTAGTGCGTCGTGGCTTTGAGTTGGGATTTCTCGATGCATGATGACACTGTAGGGCCATTCCGGCTCAAACTGTACCTGGGTATAGTGAGATGGTGACGCTCGGGACCTAGTTTTGGGTTATTGAATGATCAAAACCTAAGATTATGTTTTTAAACACCATATCAAAAAGAGAAATCGAAGTACTGGAACTGATCGCCTTCGAGTGTACTTCAAAGGAAATTGCTGAAAAACTTTACATTTCGACCAACACAGTAAACACACACAAAAAGAACTTACGCATCAAGTTGGATGTAAAAAATATTGCCGGGATGGTGAGGAAAGGCTTCGAACTCGGCTTCTTGAGTACTGCGGACCTCGTACACTGATTCTTAAGTACTTTTATGGAGAAGTAAATCGAAAACCGATACATGTCTAATATATCCATTTTAATAATCGAGGATGAGGGAGTGGTGGCTCACGACATAGCTCGTAGACTCAAGAAGTTGGGCTATGATGTGGCAGGAATCAAAAGTAGCAGTGACCAGGCACTTAATTTTCTTGCCATACATACGCCAGACCTTATTCTCTGCGATATAATGATTGATGGTGATCTGGATGGCATTGAAGTGGCGGAAAAGGTATATGAAGACAAACCCATTCCCCTCATTTTCCTGACGGCACTCTCGGATCGTGGCACATTAGACAGAGCTAAAAAAGTTTTGCCTTATGGCTATATAGTCAAGCCTTTTGATAATCATGACTTGCTCACCGCTATTGAATTAGCGCTCTATAAGCATAGTCAGGAACTGGAAAAATATTCGATTTCTATCGAGCGGATCAACAAGATCTGCCATGAAGACCTGACAGAACGTGAGTTTGAAATGCTGGAAGACATTGTCAAGGGGTTGACCAACAAGCAGATATCTGAGACTCGATTTATCTCCATAAGCACGGTAAAATATCACATAGGAAAGCTGCTGGAAAAGATGGAGGTTTCTAACCGCGCCGATGCGCTGCACAAGATTATACATCTTCTTTCCGGACAGCTATAATAGTTGACTAAAGACACCAATCTAACACGACCGCGAACTAGTTGGGTGTTTGTACCCGAAACTGAAAAATGATAACAATGAGAAATGATCAGGACCTGGAAAAGATGATACAGGATCGAAAGAATGACATGATTGCAACTTATTCAAGAATGATGTTGGAGTCAATTGACCAAAAGATTGAAAGACACTACGAGGATGATTCTAATGACGGTAATTTGTTATTTCACATCTTTGGCAGTTAGAAGGTCCAAAAAGTCATCCGGAGCTGAGAGATAGATAACATTCTTTTGATTGGGGATTTCATCAGCGGAGATACCGCCACTGATCAGGAGCTTTGCCTCTGTTTTATATGCCACAGAGATCAGGGAAGCAAGCATGTCATCGGATCTTGGCGTGGTTAGCATCGTCATAAAATATGTGCTCCCAGTAAGTTTTTGCGTTGCGATTAAATTTTCAGTTGGAACATTTTGTCCCAAATAGTATACCCTCCAATTTGATTTTTTAGCTAAATAATAGGCGAGGAGAAGTCCAATCTCATGGCTTTCACCCTCGGGGAGAAAAAGAATAATCTTTGCTGTTGGGTGGTTGGTACAGGGTAGTTCGTCAATCGCCGCAATAAGTTTCTGACGAATTAGGTTAGATGCGAAATGCTCCTGGGCCGGAATGAGACGATTAGTACCCCAGAGGAGACCAACGTGGTGTAGAAAGGGATAAATCACGTTTTTTACAGTCCTTACAATACCCCATCGGGCTACTGCACTGTCAAATACAGATTCAAAAGCCGACTCATCCAGATCAAGCATAGTCAATGTCAATCGGTTTAAAATGGCATCAGACCCATTTGTGTCATTTTTAACGATTGCTGTCACAGCCGCACCAATCTCCTCCTCCGTCATCTTATCGATTCTCGAAATTCGATAACCATTACGAGTCAGTAAGCTGATATTGAGCAGCTTACGAAGCTGCTTGTCGTTGTAGAACCGAATATTCGTAGAGGTCCTTTCTGGCTTTAGAAAGCTATATCTCCTTTCCCAAACACGTAAAGTATGCGCATTGATGCCCGTCAAAGTCTGT
>JAUILM010000845.1 GCA_030432855.1 Bacteroidia bacterium | reverse complement strand
CGCTACACAATGCGAATGGAATGGATTCCCTTTAAATAAATTAAGGAACCCGTTTTAGAATTTGGAACTTATGTTGGAACTCAAAGAAATAGTATCCGTCAGTCTCATCTTGTTTTCTGTGATTGATATTCCCGGCTCACTACCTATCATTATTGACCTCAAACGAAAGGGACATAATATCCAGTCTGGAAAAGCCACCTGGATTGCGGGCATCATTATGCTGGCTTTCCTCTTTTTTGGCGAAAGTCTACTTCGGTTGTTTGGTGTTGATATTTCATCGTTTGCCATCGCCGGCGCCATCGTGATATTTCTGATAGGGATGGAAATGATCCTGGGTATTCATCTTTTTCGCGACGATCATTCATCCAGTGCGTCTACGGTAGTCCCCATTGCTTTTCCCTTGATTGCCGGAGCGGGTACTCTCACCACCATTCTGACGTTGAGAGCACAATATGACACAACTAACATTATTGCGGGCATTGTAATCAATATGATTCTCGTTTTCCTGGTCCTGAGAAGCTCCAATTGGATAGAACGCAAGATAGGTCAGTCAGGTGCTAATGTTCTCAGAAAGGTATTTGGGATCATTCTATTGGCCATTGCCGTCAAGATCTTCAAAGAACACCTTCTGGTTATTCCCAAATAAAAAAATCTCCCCGCCTGAGTTCAGGGAGATTAACCAAAACATAGCACAATAAACTTTTCTGTCATTCTAAGTGAATGACCTGCTCAGTATAGACACCATTATTAGTTGTTAGTACGATCTGATAGACACCGGCCGGACCAATATCCCTGCCATCTATAAAGATCTGATTGGCACCCGCCATCAGATCTACCGATTGACGATAGACCAGAGAGCCATAGGTATCAAAAACCGTCAGACTTGTCGTCCCTACATCCACAGAGGAGGCTTCGATCTCGAGGTACAACTCCTCTCTAAAGGGATTCGGTCTGATCGAAATGGAGCTTTCATCCTGATGGTCGTATCTTAAAGCCAATGGACTAATGATTTCCTGATCGATATAAGCTTCTGAACGTAATCGTCCCCCTCCCATGGACAGGACATCTGAAAGCCTGAAGTGTGTACGAGCGACTAAAGTCAGCATTATATAATCATCTTCTGTCCATGATGAATGTTCTTCTTCATTGATCCATGATACATGTAAGACACCTGATTCAATCTCGGTTAGTCCAAGATTTTCATTCCTGATCACTCCCGATGCACTTACCTGCGCCAGAGTTGCCTGTGAAGAATCAGTCCTCAAGCTAAATTGCATACCCATCATTGCCGGTAATTCTGACATAGGCAATCGTACTTGCACCATTTGCCCCGGCGATACTGATTGGTCCTCCATTCTCACCGCGACGGGAGATCCGCTCCTGGTCGTGGTAACCTTTCTGTCGAGATTCATATCCCCCATCTTGATTGCTAGGAAGTCCATCTCAGTGGATGCCTCATTTAGGATCCCAGTATACGACTCGGGCACATTCTCCGCTTCCGGATGATTGGAAGCAAATTCATAATCGCTCTGTATGAACCTCCATGAGTTCACGTCGAGTTCTGTGATATTACCCAGTAGCAGATCTCGATGCACTATCACATCCGCGCCATTAATAAATCCATCACGGTTCATATCAGCGGCAAGTTGCAGATAGGGAGACGACAATAAAGAGGATCCATTGGCATGAAAGAACAAGGGTAACAGATCAGCGGTGGATACGCCATTCATATCGTCACCATCTTTCGAGGGAGTAATTGTGACTGTTTCGTCCCTGGCAAACATAAATTGATATTGGCCACTTTCAGAAGTACTCTGCATCTGATCGGGCAATGAGGCGCTTTCAGCCAGTACCATCACATCTTCGACTGATAAATTATCTTCAGTGGAAACAACACCACTTATCATACTTAAGTCTTCTGGATCTATGGGACACACGTCTTCACCATTATTGTTCTGAACCCGCATGATCACATCACAAAAGTCAGAACTACCGGTGGGGCTTAATACCCAAAAACGCACCACATTAAGGCCAAGTCTCTCGCAGCCAAAAGTGAGCTGAGGCTTTGTTTCGGAGGTATCAAGTGGCGTAAAATCGGGATCCGAAGCATCTAGAAATTCTATATAATAAGTGAGTAAGTCGTCAGAATATCCACAAGGAGCCGTGCTGCTCGCATTGAATTCACTGGCCCAAATGGTAGCCATAGCCGTATCTAATGTACCATCTCCATCCAGATCCATAGGTGTCAACTCGACTGTCAAATCGGTAATACAGGATGGACTGGGCTTTTTACCGGTATCTAGAATGAAATCATACGTGCATATACTTTCGTTCTGACAACCGTCCTCTACTTCTACTCTCAGCTGATAATCTCCTCCTTCCAGAGCCGGAATAGAGATTGTGGCCATGCCCCCCTCTGTTGCACCAGATCCAGACATGGCAATCGCAAATCCATCGCCTTCTTCGATCAGAAGATCGTATACGAATTCGAGATCCGGTGAGCAAGCATCTGAAACAGTAAGAGACACATTTAGATCATAGACACATCCTGCTGCCGCTATAAATCCACCATTATTGACCGGACCCGTAAGTGCACACGTAGGTCCTGCGGTATCAATGACAAATATATTCTGTATAAAAGTGTCAATCTGAATCTCACCCGGATCATTCCACCAGGCTCCTTCAGGCACGCCTACAGACTGACACCAATCTGCCATGTACCACTTCCTAACAACCTTAAAGCAAG
>JAUILM010000844.1 GCA_030432855.1 Bacteroidia bacterium | reverse complement strand
TATACAGCTTTGTGTCGCCAGTTGTAACAAGGATGATAAGAATGAACATATATGTTGTTCTTCAGATCCGGTAGTCTTCACGATAGATAGCCAGACATATTTTATGCCCAATGTAATCACCCCTAATGGTGATGGTATCAATGATAAATTCTGCATTATTCCTGATTTTCATCTCTACATCAAATCTTACAAATTAGAAGCGCTAGACGGCCCTAATGAGCTTGACAATGAACGCATACTCTGTTGGCCAACCTCAAATTTTATTTCTAATCGTGATCCAGGACCCTTTGGAACATTTGCATATGAAGTTGAGATTAAGCATACTTCTGGCTTGACCAAGACGATATCAGGAATTTTTTGCTCTGCTGATTGCGAGAATGGCCTGCTTGATGGAGATTTACGAAGTTGTGTATTCTCTACTCAGTTCGATCCTCATCTTGGATTTGACCCAACGCGTCCCAGTGGAGAGAACTGTCGATGAAACAGTTTTTGCCTAAAAAACAATCTTTCGGAACCTCATCATTCCACTTAAATCCCTAGATTTAGCCAACACAACCTGTTTAAACACCTTTAATATGCGAGCAGTTGCACTACTAGTTGCCTTATCATTATCCCTGATAGCGTCAGCACAGGATGAAATTTTAACTCTATTTCCCGAAGGTATCCCATGTGCCAATGAGCACACCATGGAAATCGTGGAGCGCGCCGATATTGGGCGCGTGGTGTCCAAGGTGCACAATCCGACCCTGGCCGTATATCGGCCTGATCCTGCAAGGGCAAATGGTACCGCTGTTGTGATTTGTCCCGGTGGTGGCTACACCATTCTTGCTTACGACTGGGAAGGCACCCGTATGGCCGAATGGTTTAATACACTCGGAGTGACCGCCTTTGTTTTGAAAAACAGACTTCCAAGATGGGAATCGGAAGATTGTAGGCACAAGGTCGCATTACTCGATGCCCAACGAGCCATGCGACTGGTCCGGATGAAGGCAGATGAGTATGGCATCGATCCGCAGCGTATTGGTGTCATGGGATTCTCTGCCGGTGGCCATCTGGCATCTACCCTGTCCACTCATTTTGATGCAGGTGATCCGAATGCTTCGCAATCCGTTGATCGTGAAAACTGTCGCCCGGATTTCTCCATACTAATGTACCCGGTGATTTCTATGGATCCGGCTTTTGGACATATGGGTTCTCGCACAAATCTCATTGGAGAAAATCCTTCTGAAGAAATGATCGAGCACTTCAGTAATGAAAAGCAAATCACAGAAGAAACACCTCCGGCTATCCTCATCCATGCCAGCGATGATAAGGCGGTTCCCGTCAAAAACAGCATCGTGTATTACGAGGCACTTTTAGAAAACAATGTTTCAGCCGCCATGCACATCTACGAAGAGGGAGGTCATGGCTTTTCTTTTGGAGAAGGTAGAGGTGCGGTAGCCGGCTGGAGAAAGGTGTGCGAAGACTGGATGTCAGAACAGGGATTCCTTACCCCACGACTGCAGGCACTTATAATTGATGGACAGAATAATCACAAAAACTGGCCCGAAACGACACCCATTCTAAAAAACCATCTATTGAATACTGGTCTATTTATGGTGGATGTCGCCACTACACCAGCAGCAGGTGCAGATATGTCTTCATTCAATCCTGATTTCAGCAAATACGATCTTGTCGTTTCCAACTACAATGGAGATCCCTGGCCTGTGAAAACGCAAAGAGCGTTCGAAGATTTCGTAGCCAATGGTGGTGGATTCGTCTCTGTACACGCTGCAAATAATGCATTCCCCAACTGGAAAGGATACAATGAGATGATCGGCCTGGGTGGTTGGAATGGACGCACCGAAAAAGATGGTCCCTACGTATATTATAATGATGCAGGAGAAGAAGTGATCGATGATTCACCCGGTAAGGGCGGACACCATGGAGATGTCCATTCTTTCACCATACAAGTCAGAGACAGTGTGCATCCAATTATGGCGGGACTACCCACGACGTGGCTTCATACTGACGACGAACTCTATGATCAACTACGTGGTCCGGCCCGCAATCTACATGTGTTGGCGACTGCTTATAACGATCCTTCCATACGGGGTACCGATAGACACGAGCCCATGCTTATGACCATTCACTATGGACTGGGTAGAGTATTTCATACCACATTGGGACATTTAAATGAATCGCAGCTCTGTCAGGGATTTGCCACTACTTTCCAGCGTGGTGCTGAGTGGGCCGCCACGGGATCTGTCACTCAACCTGTGCCAGAGAAATTTCCAGGCAAAAAAGAAACGATGATGGTGGAAAAATGAAGAGTGCCAATTAATTCCAAAAATTAAAGAGTCCCCAATACGCAAAGCCAACGAGTGACATCACGTAGATAAAAGCATTTCCTGCCAACAAACTACGAGTCCAGGCTACCCCCCACCTCTTTCTAATGATTCTGACAGTATAGGGAATTATTAGTATCGTTCCTATTAAAAGAATAAAGGGTGTGAATGAAGAAAGTGTGACGAGATCAGAATTGTAATGTCTGTAAGGCGCATTGAAATAATAGATATTAATATGGGTAGCGAGCACGTAGAAATAATAGGTCAGGATTAGATTTAATCCTGAAAATCCCAGAAGTAAAATGAGTGAATTTTCCCCACTTCTCTTTATCATAAATACAAGTACATAAACAAGAGCCAAAAGGCTGAGCAAGGCTCCTAATCCCGCCAATAACACCCGAATTGAAGGTGTATTAAATGGA
>JAUILM010000843.1 GCA_030432855.1 Bacteroidia bacterium | reverse complement strand
ACAGCATTTCGAAGTACCATCGTTTCCCCGGCGAATGGAATTCCTTCTTTCACCCCTTCTGAAACACATGTAACCAAATCTGTTCTTCGTAAAAACAATCTCAAAAACCACACTTGAAACCTGGGAAAATAGGTGTTGTTTAAACTCGAATTTATTGGAAAGTCTCTAAAATCTGCAATCCAAAACAGTTTAGGATGACGAAGCTTTAATAAAAAAGCAATGTAGTGGTCTGCAAAAGGCCGGAAGGATGAAAAAATATACTCAATCTCATTTTTTAAAATAAGTTTGGATAAAACGCGATAGCTGGAAAGGATGTATATTAACCCTCCCTCACCAACTACTATATTCGTTGGGAAGCTCTCCAGTATCTTTCTAATGAAAATCGACACACCTCCTTTACTAGTAAAACCGAACGTATTTGAACTTTTCCTTGCGAACCTTCGATAATCCCATGTTTTATTAACAATAAGGTTGTCGAATTTCAAATCGTATGAAGGATCTTTTTTTAATAAAAATCTATTCGACGTTGTGCTTACATACCTTTTCTTAAAATACTTATCGGATTCTAAATATAGATTGATTAGTCGTTTGGTGGCAACGTTTTGAATAGGGGGAAAATAATAACTAACAAAGAGAATAGATTCTTTTTTGGTATAAGCCATAAGCTTACAAGATAAGGGAAGAGGTGATTTGATAATAATAGTGTATCAACAACACCTGTCCTAATCTGTCAGACAACCTTATCTGAGGATGAGTTCAGTAAATGACTTTGCAATTGCGGATCAATCACATGCATGTATTGTCTGACCACAAGCTTGTCGGTGTATCGTTCAAGAGCAAGTTTTCGACTATGCTGACCCATGGCACGTCGCTCCTCTCTGGATAGAAGTGCGAATGTATCCATAGCCAGAGCCAAAGCATCTGCATCCTGTACAGGCACCAAAAATCCATTTTTCCCATGCAAAACAGTCTCACGACATCCGGCAGTATCTGTTGTAATGATGGGTTTGCCCATTGCGAGTGCTTCAAGAAGTACCTTGGACAATCCCTCGCGGTACGAAGGGAGTACTACACAATCAACTTCCCGGATGACTTGTCTGACATCGTCACTCGTACCAAAGTACCGGATGACGCCAGAATCAATCCATTCTAATAAAACATCTTTTGGAATCGCAGAGGGATTTTCCTCGTCCACTTCACCCAGAACCCAGCATTCTGTGTTTGCAGTACTTTTCTGTACATAATGTGCGGCTTCTACAAATTCACGAATACCTTTATCATACAGCAACCTACCTATGAATAAATAAATATTTGAAGAACTAGTGGTCCGGGATGACATAGGTCTAAACCTGCCAGGATCTACTCCACAGCCATTAATATGAAGACCTTTATTTTTTGGAATAATTTGCAAGTCCTGAAAGAGTTGTAAATCTTCCTGGTTCTCAAAGAGGACATTATCCGCATAATGTAAGGAAAAGCGATAAAGCCTACTGGTTATTTTATTTAGAAAACCTTTATGTAAAAAAGAATAACCCAGACCCGTAATCACACCATAAGACTTAATGCCTAAGATGCCTGCTGCCAGATTACCAAAAATATTGGGTTTAATCGTATAATGAAAAACCAGATCAGGCTGCACTCTTTTATAAATCTGCAGAAATCGATATAGCAGTCGTAAATCCTGCAGTGGATTTATAGATTTCCTCTTTAAATTGGGAAGTTCAATGTGAACAACACCCTCTATTTGATCAAGATACCGGATATAAGCATCCACCGGTGCTATTACAACCACCCTGTAGCCTTTGTCTACCAGAGCCCTGATAATATTCAATCGGAAATTGAAAATATTCCAGGTGGTATTAGCTACAAATGCGATAGTCTTACGTTGGGATTGCATATCAGATAGTAAGATAAGACATTATTCGTTCTTGGAGACATAGTCCCGCATGAGGGCATTGATGACATTCCAGTTGGGTTGTCTGGTTTCAGGATCGGCGAAATCACCCAATTGCCCCATGATGATCGGTAAATCATCATCTTCAATTGAAGCACGAAATCTGGTAAAGAGTTCATGAATACTATCCTGATATTTCGGTATTTTATCGGCGTGGGCATCACTTTCTCCCTGATGCCAAATTATTCCTTTTACGATACCTTTTTCACGAGCTACCTGTAGCTTCTCCTCAAAGTTGGTGTATAAGTGTACACCTCGGTACAACGAATCTCCCAGCCACTGATGCATTGCACTGCCTCCGATAGCACATGGTATCATAGCGATGGTCACATCATCAGGCACCTGTTCTTGAAGTGTTCTTGCAAAGGAGACACCACAATCCAATCCTGTCCTAATGGGTTCATATGGGTGTAAAGGTTCTTTAGCAAGGATCCATTCATTCTCTTTGTTTACTGTAATGATCCGCTCACTGGTCAACGTATCGTCGGGCATGACTTGCCCCCTGCCTGCCATGTTGGATTGACCGGCCATGATAAAAACCCATACCTTTTCTCTGTCTGGAAATTCATCTACTGACACAGATTGTTTGGGAAAGTACTTTTTGCGATCAGCGTCAGATTGTTGGGCGAAAGCCGTCAGCGACACGCTTAATGTAAATAGGAGGATGAGTAGATGTTTCATAGACTGATGTATTTGTAGGGAAAAACTTGAGGTTGAATTGTTGATTTGTCTAATTATTGAACTGCGTTTTTCAAAATAGCCTCTGCGACTTTCGCGTGCTTTGCGTGAAACCAAAAGCT
>JAUILM010000842.1 GCA_030432855.1 Bacteroidia bacterium | reverse complement strand
TTCCAACTACCTGGTGGAGTGATTGCTCACTTTAATTCATCCTGGAGCGTGCGTGTACGGAGAGATGATCTGCTTGTACTGCAAATTGACGGTACGAAGGGATCAGCCGTGGCCGGGTTGAGAGACTGCTATGTTCAAAAATATGAGGACACACCAATTCCCGTGTGGAATCCAGATATTCCACAGCCGATAAATTTCTTTGATGGATGGACAGAGGTCCAGGCAGATGAAGAATATGAAAATGCCTTCAAAGTGCAGTGGAAATTATTCCTGGAGCATATGGTGAAGGATACACCTTTCCCCTGGGATCTACTCGAAGGTGCCAAAGGAGTGCAATTGGCAGAACTTGGTCTTGAAAGCTGGGAAGAAAGAAGATGGCTGGACGTACCAAAACTAGGTTAGTATGAGAGTTGCACTAGTCACAGGAAGTAGCCGGGGCATAGGTCTGGGTATCGCAAAAGCCCTGGCAAATGAGGGATGGAATTTGGCCATCAATGGTATGCGACCAGAGGAGCAAGTCGAGGAAGTACTAGCCGAATTGAGGGCGCTGACGGATAAGGTAATTTATGTCAGAGGAAACATAGCTTCAGCCGAAGATCGATCATCGATGGTTAGTAAGACGATGGACGAACTGGGTCCTATTCAGGTGCTCGTCAATAATGCAGGGGTAGCTCCATTAGAACGATTGGATATACTTGAAACGACGGAAGAAAGTTACGACCGGGTGATGGGCATCAATCTCCGGGGCGCATTTTTCCTTACACAGTTAGTATCAAACCAGATGCTTGACATTGCTGACAAGACATCCTGTTGTATTGTAAATGTATCTTCAATATCAGCCACGATTGCTTCTATTAGCCGTGGAGAGTATTGTATTTCGAAAGCAGGACTGAGCATGGTCACCCAGCTGTTTGCCACCCGGCTAGGCGCAGAAGGAATTCCGGTATATGAGGTAAGACCAGGAGTCACAGCTACCGATATGACAGGTCCTGTCAAGGAGAAATATGATCGTCTGATAGCTGAAGGGCTCACCGTACAGCCCCGATGGGGTTTTCCTGAAGATGTTGGTAAAGCGGTCGCATCCTTAGTTCGTGGTGATTTCCCCTACTCTACCGGTCAGGTGATTATGGTAGATGGGGGCCTGACCATACCACGCCTATGATCTATATCCGAAGGGATAAAATTGTCTTAAATATTCTATTGCCGAGTCTATCGAAAATGCGGTGATTTCCGCTATTTTAAAGGGATTATGAATCAACTACTACCATGAATAAGGATTTTATCTGGAAGCTGTGTTGCGGCTTCATTCTACTATTGATTATACTCACGTTTACTCCCGTCATCATCCCCGCGGGTGTAGATAGTCCATATTTCATGGGGATGCCATACACGCTTTGGGCAGGTATTCTTCTTAGCTTTCTATTCTTAGCCGTTACCGTGTTAGGGTCACTTGTTCATCCCGGCAGAGATGCCGACAAAAAGCAACAAGACCATGGGTAAGACTTTACTAATAGTTGGTATCATATACCTGGCACTTCTTGTATCCTTTACCTTGCTGACAAGGTCTAAGGACAAAGACAGTAAATCCTATTTTATGGCAGGATCTAATATTGGATCCTTCCTGGGGTTATTCACATTTGCTGCCACTTTATTCAGCACATTCACCTTACTGGGCATGCCTGATTTCTTCAGGTCACACGGTGTAGGCGCCTGGATTTTTCTCACTATCTCCGATATGGCGATGGTGTTTGGTGTTCTATGGATTGGATACTATTTACGGAAGCGGACGACCGGATTTCAATATCTGGGCATGGCGGGATTTCTTAAGCATCGCTATAAAAACCCCTTTGCAGGGTATGTTGCGTTCATCGGAGCCTTTCTGTTTCTCATTCCCTATGTGGCCATTCAGATCAGGGGTGTGGCCATTTTTCTTCAGCAAGCCTTTCCAGAACACGACATTCCACTGGCGGTCTTTGCTTTCTCCATGGTAATAGTCATGCTAATCTATAGTGAGATCGGAGGTCTAAAGGCCATCATCTACAGTGATGTACTCCAGGGCATCCTACTCCTCATCGTGATATGGATCATTGGTATCCTGTGTCTGCAAAATGTAGGCGGCATGACACAAATGTTTGAAACCATCGGAGAATCTAACAAGGCGCTGCTTTCTACACCCGGGCCTAATGGATTATTTACATTCCAGTTTCTCCTGGGGTCTATGGTTGCTATATGTATGATACCGTTTACCCAGCCTCAGGTTTCTACGCGACTGATGATCATGAAAGATCAGAATGCGCTTTTCAGAACCGCCATAGGATTGGGCACATTCGCCATACTGGTGATTTTGCCTACCGCGTTCATAGGTATGTATGGGGCAATCAAATATCCGGATGCCAGCACCTCGGAGTTTTTGGGCAATACGTTGATTCATGATCAACCCGGGTTTCTGGGTGCATTCGTTATCATAGGTTTGATAGCGGCTGCGATATCTACTGCAGACTCACAGATATTTGCATTGGGTGGTGAGACAAGATCCCTACTTTCCGGATCATCCGATAAAGCGATGGTTGGAAAAGCCCGTATATCCATTGTAGTATTTGCCATTCTTGCATTGGTCTTTGCACTCTTTAGCAGTGATCAGCTCGTGCTGCTTGCCCGGGCCAGTTTTGCGGGGACTTCTTTGCTGGCGCCCATGATCTTCATCGGGATCTTCTATGATCATGCCGAGAGGATCAAGATCATGCCAACACTTACCTTGATCGCCATTGCCATTCTG
>JAUILM010000841.1 GCA_030432855.1 Bacteroidia bacterium | reverse complement strand
TACTATGAATTCGCCCATGTGGGATACGTCGAAGATACCGCAATGATTTCTCACCATAGCATGTTCTTCTTGTACGGTAGAGTAGGATAACGGCATATCATAACCGGCAAACTCTGTCATTTTAGCTCCCAGAGCATGATGAAATTCGGATAGTGGAGATTGTTTCATTGGCGACAAGGTCTATAAGATACGAATCGATTGAATTTTATCACCTATCTGCGTAGCATATACCACATCAAGGCCATTAGTTACTTTTCCAAAAAGAGAATACTTACCATCGAGGTGAGGTGCTGGCCCCTGTGTGATAAACCATTGAGCACTTTCTGTATGATTTCCTGCCGAAGCCATACCAATATATCCAGGCTGATCATAGTACACCTGGTTTAGGTCAGAGCGGATGTTGTAGTCCAGACTCCCATAGCCATCACCACGGTTGCAACCTCCCTGGATCACAAATCCAGGAACTACCCGGTGGATCGGTTTATCAGCGTAATAATTTACGTTGACCAGATCGACAAAGTTGGCCACAGTGCCCGGTGCCATCTTGGGGTACAATTCCAGCACAACGGTGCCTCGGTTTGTTTCCATAGACACAGTAACGGTATCGTCCAGCTGGCTGAGTAGGTTCCAATCCAGGCCATGAGTAAAGAGATAGTCTCTTCCTCCGGGTTTTATTTCATCCGAATTCGGGAAAATGGCCAGATATGCTTCAATATCTCTCGGCAGTTGTAGCCTCTCTTTTATTTGATCTCGAATGGTTTGTGTATCAATCTCATATTGTGTGAGATTGATTTGAGGCATGCGAAAGATTTTTGCCGCCATTTCGACTTCTCCCACATCGCCTGAGAGCAGCGACTGGCGGAGAGTAGAAATAACAGCCGTCCTGAGAGTGCTACTCAGACGATTGAAGACCGGTTTTTCAGCGATGGTAACCAGTGCCTGTATGCAGGCTGTGCGAATGACCGGATCCTCACTTTTTTCTAGCTCACCAATGATGAAGTTGTATCGGCCGGGGTACTCAGCAAGAGCTTGCAATGCAGCAGATTTCTGATAGACCGAATTACTTTCACGGTATCGCTGCATCAGAAGATCTTCATTAATATTTCTAAACATTGCATTACCGGCAGGAATAAATTTGCTCACAGCATGTAGAAGTGCTGTCTTAACCTGCCAGGGAAATTCACCCAGTGACAATGTCATATAGCTCTTCCAATATCGGGCCTCACCAAATTGAAGTATAGTCTCCGCGGCAGTGGTTGCTACATGAATATTTCGATCGTGTATCCGACTCTGAATATTACTTCTGTATAGTGCATAATTAGTACTACCAAAAGCTTTGAGGATATTGCATCGCAGACGATAATCTCCATCAGATCGCAATTCCCTCTTTAGAAGGTTTGCTGCCCCGGCATCTTGTGTTTTGAGTAGTACCTGAGGTAAGAATAGTTTTACTTCGGTATCAGATTCATTTTCGAAAACAAGGGATAACAGATCGGAATAGTTACTGAGATCCAGGTCATTTGCCCGGGATAGATAGGCTGCAGCATAGATCCTGACTATTTGATCCATTTCAGGATCAGCCAGAAACTCAATCATTTTGGCGGTGCCCTCTTCGGCCACCATGCCCCTTAACATATATCGATAGATCGCCTTGGCCTGACCCCGCAACAGGTGGTTATCCGCCTTTTTATAGGTGCTGACACTACTAATCAAAGGGAGATACGATGCGGACGCACATTTCCCTACAGCTTCCAGGATGGTTTCATTGAGTATGTGATTTGTATTGGTGGTGTCCACTGCCTGAAATGCAGAAATAAGTGCACCTTCAGCCCGAACATCTCCCAGTTGTCCCAAAGCATAGGCAGTAATCTGCTTGACTGAATCCAGTGGATCTTTGAGTAGTGGTACTAATGCATCTACATAAGCAGGATCCTGGATCGAAGCAAAAGCTCCAGCGGCAAGGTATCTGTAGGTTGGGTCACGATGGTCGAAAAAACGAACCAGGCTATCGGGTGCAAAGTGATCCTGAAAATCCAGAATTTCCTGAACCAGGGTATCGGCCAGATCAATGGAAATGTGAGTGATGGGTCTCTCTTCTACCACGCTTTTTTCCGGTGAACAACCAGAAAAGAAGAGATATACACCAAGCATTATAATGATACTATACTTCAACTGAATCCCTGTTTATTATTTGAACGGTGTGTCGTATTCCCGGAAAAAAATACCGTCACCGACCTGACAGATTCTTGCTCAAAAGGTAAAGAATCTGAAAGCTGCCAAATATAGTTAATAAGCGGTCAAGGACCAGGACTTTCACATATTTTCAGTCCATGCTGCAAAGGGGTCAGAACATGATTTCTTCCTCTTCGTCAAATGTCTCAGGTACATTAAGAGGATTGAGATTGTCGTACTCCTCACAGTCAATTGTGATACTAAGTTCACCAATGGGCTTCTGAAATCTGGACGTCGCATCATAATCTGACGTGGGATCATTTTCAAGTCTCTTTATCAGATCAATAAATACAGGCCTTGCCATGACAGATCCCTGACCATTGGCAAGGTCTCTAAAGCGAATCCATCGATCTTCACCTCCGACCCATGTGCCCACCACGAGGTTGGGAGTGATGCCCATAAACCAACCATCTGAGTGATTCTGCGTAGTACCTGTTTTTCCTCCTACCTCAGATTGGAGCTCATGCGAGCCTCCACGGCCTTCTAAGGCCCTTTTGAGCATGTCTACCATCACATAATTAGCATCAGCTTGTAGTGCTCTTTCCTCCTGTT
>JAUILM010000840.1 GCA_030432855.1 Bacteroidia bacterium | reverse complement strand
CTGGAGATTTGCCATCAGCGAAGTATTCAGTTAGACGGTGTACTCTACATGGGAGATGATATACCCGATCTAAAGGCAATGCAAATTGTTGCTCTTCCATGCTGTCCAGCTGATGCCGTCGATGAGGTTAGAGACCTCTCCCTCTACATTTCGCATAAGTCGGGAGGCGCTGGCTGCGTAAGGGATGTCATCGAAAAGGTGCTGAAGTTGAAGGGTGAATGGCCTGGATATCCGTACTAATCCACCTATAGATTTACACACACATAATCCTTAAAGAAAGCGAGGAAGTATTCTTATTTTACCCTCATGTCTTCCCTTGTAGTCGCACTGGCAAAGCTTATCAGGCTTCCTAATCTACTGATCGTTGCTTTCACCCAATGGTTGTTTAATCACTATCTGTTTACGGATACACTGCATCGTTTTGGACTGGTAAATCCGATTGACAATGAGGTGCTGCTCTCCCTGGTATGTTGTACTGTCTGCATTACAGCAGGAGGTAACATCATGAACGATCTGGTGGATGTAAGGATTGATCAGATCAATCAAAAATCCCGTAATAAAATTGGCGAGTCTATCAGTGTGCGCACTGGTTGGGTACTGTATCTCATTTTTACCGTTTTAGGGACTATACTGGCCATTGATCTTGCTGACCAGACCAGAAGGACTTCGATCTATTTCATGCTGTTATCTCCGGTGGTCATGCTGATCGCTTACAACTACTGGTTGAAAAGAACGTTCGTGTTGGGTAATCTGATTGTATCATTACTTTGTAGTCTTGTCATATTAATTATACCACTCCTGGCACAGGAAGCACTTAATGATTTATACCTACTGGACAAGAGATCCTACTATTTCGTATGGAATCTCACACTGATTTTTGCCGCCTTTGCCTTTCTGACAACGCTCCTCCGGGAGATTGTGAAGGATATGGAAGATCGGGATGGAGATATTGTCGTCGGCATGAAAACTTTGGCCACCTCAGCGGGTAACCACGTGGTGAAATCGTTCATGATTTTGATCTCACTGGTGATTATTGTCAGCATAATTACTTTCAGTACATTGTGGTGGCATCATCTCATTGCTCAGGGTAAAATTTATTTCATCGCCCTTATCGCATCCAGCTTACTTATCATGTTTTACCTCGTCAGAGCATCGTCTAAGGCAGACTTTGGTCGATTGAGCACCTGGTTGAAATTTTATATCATGCAGGGACTATTGTACATCACCTTTTGGAATATATAAAGTATGGAGATATTGGACTTACCCATTTTCCTGGCCAGCGGATCTCCACGGCGCAAACAGTTGCTGGAGGCGGCTGGATTTACGGCTGTACGACAACAAGCGGTACCTGTCGAAGAAATTTACCCTGATGATCTTACGGCAGCTGAAGTGGCCCCCTACCTGGCGAGGTTAAAAATGAGGGCTTCGAGCAGTTATCTACGTGATGGAGAGATAGCGCTCACAGCGGATAGTATCGTAGTCTACAAGGATCAAATCCTGGGAAAGCCTCAGGATAGAGATGATGCCAGAAGGACACTTTCTGAACTGTCAGGTGAGCCACACATTGTATACTCCGGAGTTTGTCTGAAACGTGAGGAGCTCGAAAAAACGCTGGTAAGCGCTACGCAGGTCCATTTTTATCCTTTAAGTGAAAGGGAGATTGACTACTATGTCGATACATACCGTCCCTGGGACAAAGCGGGTTCGTATGGGATTCAGGAGTGGATTGGTCACTGCAGAGTGCATTCTATCCAGGGATCTTACAATAATGTGATTGGATTACCTACAGCGCTGGTGTACGAAACGCTGAAACGTCACTTCATTTGAAAGGTAAGCGATACCCATTCATTTTCATTGATTTGTCGGATCGTTTGTGCTCCTGACTTTTCGACATGTTGTATCATCAATGCAGTATCAGACTCCAGAATTCCTGAGATAATCAATAGACCTTTCGAATGGATCAATCGAATCATATCAGACAAGTGCTCCAGGATCACGTTTCGGGTGATATTAGCAAGGAGTACATCCACAGATTTCAGGCCATCATAGCGTAGATTATCATCCAATAAGCATTCGACCTCATGTGTCCCATTCCGTTCTACGTTTTCCCGGAGGTTTATCATAGCTACCGGATCGTTTTCGATGGCAACCACGTTATTTGCGCCCATCTTTGCTGCAAGAATCGCCAGGATCCCGCTACCGGTACCAAAGTCTAATACCGATCTCCCTTTCAGATCAAGATGGGACATAGACCGAATCATCAACCGGGTAGTTTCGTGGTGCCCGGTACCAAAAGCCATCTTGGGTTCTATTTCAATGGAATACCTGAAAGAGCCAGCAGGGAAATGAAAGGGTGCCCGGATTACACAAAAATCGTCTACCTGGATTTCTCGGAAGGAAGCTTCCCATATAGCATTCCAATTCTGATCTGGCCTGGAGACAGCTTCATAGGTGAAGTGAACGACCGTATGCAAGGACTCAATTCGCTCTCGAAGTGCGGTATTCCATTCATCATCCCTGACACCGGTCACGATGGTACCAGATTCTTTTTCTTCAAATGCTTCAAAGGGGAGTGAATGCAAAAGGGCAAGAAGTATATCATGTCCACTATCACTCGTATGAAAGGTGATTTCTACCATTCTGGTACTTTATTAAATAGTCCGCCAATGTACTGAAGATCTGGCATCCGCAGAATACGGTGAAACATTGTTTTGAGAAGATTAAGGTAGTATCATCGAAGACCCGTTTGGATTACTATTTTTGCTAAAACAAAGACAGCAATCATTTC
>JAUILM010000839.1 GCA_030432855.1 Bacteroidia bacterium | reverse complement strand
GGTGGCTTTGGCACCGGGTATGTTGACAATGGCCCTCTCGGGTGGGTATCAGCAGATTCCTTTTACCAGGGGCGATTCAGGTATTTGGACGCTGACAGTGGGGCCGCTCGAGCAAGATATTTACGTCTATAGATTGAATGTAGATGGAGTAAGTATTGTCGACCCGGCAAATTCACTGGCGGCAGCAGCGGATCAACCTGCATATAGTCAATTGGTGGTCCATGGTGAAACTCCCTCATATTATGATGCTAAGGAGGTACCTCACGGAGCGATTACTCAGCACTTCTACCACTCAGAAGTCACAGAGGGTATACGTGAACTATTTGTGTATACACCTCCCGGGTATCGAACGGATAAGCAGTATCCGGTCCTGTATTTATCGGGAGGTAGTGGTGAACTGGCTTCCAATTGGTTTATTGATGGTCGGGTCCATTTTATTATGGATAACCTGATAAGTGAAGGAAGTGCCGAACCCATGATCATTGTGGTGCCGAACAATCAAATGATACATCGCCAAACACCCAATCACGAGGAATTTACATATGATCTTTTTGAAGCCGATCTTCGGTCCCATATTATTCCATTGATCGATCAGGAATATTCCACAATCCAAAGTCCCGGAGGCAGAGCGCTGTCAGGACTTTCCATGGGTGGCCGGCATGCTCAGTTTATTGGTTTTAAAAGTCTGGATCTTTTTGGCTCGCTGGGTATTTTATCGGCCGGACATGTAGATACTCAGACGTTGTTTGCAGATTTTCTGCAAGATCCCGAGATTAATAAGAAAATTGACTATTTATTTGTCGGGCAGGGCTCTCTGGAAGCAACGGCCAATATGGGAAAGAGAGCTATTGCCCTCCATGAGGCGCTCAGAAAAAACAATATCGATCATGAGTACTATGTAGGGGGATCGGGAGGTCATGACTGGCGTACGTGGAGGCATTTATTGTATGAGCGATTTTTGCCCGGTTTGTGGAATAAATAATTTGAATCATTTGTTAAGTAGCAGAAATACACTGGCAAGAAGCGCCGTGGAAAATCCAGTGTTTGTGGTGGGCACTATGCGCAGTGGAACAGGATTTATGGGCCTGTATCTAAATCAGATTAAACACTATATCGGATGTCCTTTTGAATTGAGGCGGATATGGAACAACATTGGGGGTGTACCCATTGGCTCAGATGTTTGTGGAAGTATTTGTCCGGGTTTGGATGCTAATTCGGTAATTAAACTGAATGAAAGTGGATTGAAAAGTGCCTTTGTCGGTGAGGTGTTGAAGCATATGAAAGAAGATCCTCGTAGACCCCCACGGTTTCTAAGTAAAAACCCTCACCTATGCAATAAAATCTGGTTGGTAGATAAACTATTTCCTGAAGCTCAATTTATATGGACAATCCGCAATCTCGAAGATGTAGTTTGTAGCCTAGTGAATCTCTTTGAGCGGGATCATATGAAGGAGAGGAATATTCGGCATATTTGGCCTGTGAGAGAGGATGAGAGATTAAGTCGATGTTTTGCCGTAGAGAAGAATCCTGCGACGAGATTTAACGATGCATCACGTGTTTTTCCTGGTGGAGATATTATGTGCCTGGGGCAATATTGGTTGGAATCAAACAGAGCGCTGCAGGAGTACGAAAATAAAATGGGAAGTCGTAAAATCTGTCAAATCAAACAGGAGGACATTCTCAACAAACCTGACCGGGTGAAAAAGCGAATCGCCTCCTTCCTTCAGATTGAGCCTGCAGAGATGGTGGACCTGGAGAGTCGAATAGATAGATTACAAATGAAAAACTGGACAAGATCACTTACCGGAAGTGAGATGCTTAAGCTTGAAGCATTCAGGTCAAAGAACAAGGACGAAATTGAAAGAATTTATCAAAAGTAATTTTTTAAAATGCCAGTTTCTTTACGTCAAAAATTTATCGTGGATGAGTTGCGGGCGGCAGCCATTGAGAAGAATGAGATGAAATTGAAGGTAATCCGAGAGATTATCGACAGAATAAAAAAGATTCAACTAAAGTACAAATGTGTTGCATCAGATGACATGGTATTAGAGTCCCTCTCAGGTTACCTTGCAGATCATCTGGTTGAGCTGGAATTCTTGAAAGGACTAATCCACGAGGCATCCGATGATCGGGGAGATTACTGATATACAAGCTGATATGGCTACAGACTTTATCTGCGTATGTCAGGGAGGTCCTTTAGAAATGCAGGCGGTATTATTGATTGCTTCTCTGTTAGAAAATAAGAAAGTGGATGGGGAAATCATTGCAGCGGTACCAGTAGGAGATCATATCCAGCCCATTTCTGATACAACGGATGACTTTCTGAAACATCACGGGGTCCGACTAGTGCAAATTGAAAATGCTTTGGATAGTTCGTATCCTATAGCGCATAAAATCATGTGCTTCAATATTGAACATAAACATGACTGTCTCATTTTTATGGACAGCGATATGCTTCTCTTGACTCCGTTTACCTCTGATTTTCTGGTTAGATATCAAGATGATTTTGCGGGCAGGCTCACTGATTTTTCCGACTTGTCAAGATCAGAATGGGCAACGATATACAATTACCTTGATCTGGATACTCCAGACTGTAGCTATCGCTCCCTGGCGTCAGATGATCCTATTCCGTTGAGTTTTAATTCGGGCCTTATTGTGACCAGAACCGCGTCCACACTTTTTCAGACATGGATGAAATATGCTCGATTACTCAATGATCCTGCCCGGTTTCCCAAAACTCGTCCATTTCTTGATCAGATTTCCCTGGTCTTTGCAGTCAGGACTTTAAACCTTGGTTTTGATCTGCTCAGTC
>JAUILM010000047.1 GCA_030432855.1 Bacteroidia bacterium | reverse complement strand
GGGCTAAGCAACACCTCAGGTATTGTTGAGTACCCTCCACCTTTTTTTGAGTGAACTAATCTGTGCTGAAATTTCGCCCCACTGCTGTATGGCAATGTGATCGATATCACATCCGGTGGTTCTACTACGATGTTTTAATTGCTTATTTTTATGTAGATAATGCTTGATAGATTGAATAGGGAAGAGATACGGATACAAGTTGGATCATGGATAGCCATACTGATGCTTATGGGAATCTATCATTCCTGTGCTCCTCCCATTGAGCCACTGGCAGACAATTGGGAAAAGGCCGTGCCTTATCAGAAAACGCCTATGGGACTTATCTCCATAAAAGCCAAAGACTGTGGTATCTGCCACCAGGAAATTTATAAAGAATGGCAGCTGTCCACACATGCACATGCCTGGACTGATCTTCAATTTCAGGCGGAGCTAAAGAAAGAGTCCAGCCCCTATCTTTGCATCAATTGTCACATTCCTCTGGAAAATCAGCAGGAGTTTCTCATTAAAGGTTTACGAGGGGGTGATATCTACCAACCTGTGAAGGAAGCCAATCCCAATTTTGATCCGGAATTGCAGTTGGAAGGGATTAGTTGTAGTACGTGTCATGTGCGGGATGGGCATATCATTGGGACAAATGGTTTTACCACGGCACCCCATCCGGTCAGGGTGGATACCGCCATTTTGAATGAACAACTTTGCATGGGATGTCACAACGCCAGTGCTGTGGTTACACCGGAGCTTGTGTGTACTTTTCAGACCGGCGATGAGTGGATGGAGGGGCCTTACTTTGGCGAAAAGAATTGCATCTCCTGTCATATGGATACGATCACAAGACCCTTAATGGCCGGATTGCAGGACAGGACTTCGCACCGACACTGGTTTCCAGGCTCTGGCATTCCCAAGCGTAGGGGGCTTGAGTCGAAGGCCTTGCAGGGAATGGCCTTCTATCCAGATACATTGGCATCCAGGTATGATCAGGGTGACAGCATTCGATATCAGCTAAAACTGGTAAATGAATTTGCGGGTCATCGCCTGCCTACCGGAGATCCCGAGCGTTTCTATCTCATCAATTTACGGTGGGAAAACGCAGCATCAGAAGAGGTGGTCAAAAATGATACATTCAGGATAGGAGAGGAGTGGGTATGGTATCCTGAAGCAAAAAAGGTGGCAGATAATAATATGGATCCACAGGAATCACGGTTATTTATTACTATGATTTCTCCAGCGGAAAAAGGAGACTACAATTTATATACTCGCGTGACCAAACATCGAATGGATCCGAAAACTGCAGCGTATAATAATTTGGGCAATGAATATCCGTTATTTATTACGGTATTCGACGAGATGCAGACCATTCAAATTCAATAGATAAAATTCAGTATCAGATTTTGCCAGATTACATAAGAAAGTTACGATCCCGGATTGGGAAGGAAAAGATTATACATCCTGGAGCACGGATTATTGTGGAAAATCAAAACCAGGAGGTGCTGGTCATTGACCGTCTGGATGATGGCAATTTGGGTCTGCCGGCAGGAGGTCTGGAAGAAGGTGAAACCATAGAGGAATGCATCCGCCGGGAGGTTTGGGAGGAGACAGGCATTACCATAAACTCGCTGCATGTGATTGGCATCAGTACCGATCCGGCCGTGGAGGAAGTGATGTATCCCAATGGTGACTGCGTGCAGTATTTTACGATCGAATTTTATTCTAATGATTGGGAAGGTACTCCAACCACTGAAAATTCCACCGAAGTAAAAAATGCCCGATTCGTACCCTACAGTCATTTGGAGGGGTTGGCAAGAAATGAGCAGAACATACTATCCAGCCTGAGCTTTTTCAACGCGAATGGTAAAGTGCTGCTGCATTAGGAATTTCTATCTTACAGATAAATTTCCTGACCATGTTGAAATCACATCTGCTGACATTTTATCTGGTTCTGATTTCTTTTTTTCATCTGGGGGCTCAGCCAGAATATCCTATGCTGAAGGTCTCCGAAAACCACCGCTACCTGGTACATCAGGATGGTACACCCTTCTTTTGGCTGGGAGGTACATCCTGGGGAATGGCTGAATACCTGACCCGGGAAGAAATCCAACTTTATCTGGACGATCGTCAGGCAAAAGGCTTCAATGTGGTGCAGCTTTGTGCCTTTTGGGGAAAGCGAGCTGAGAATCCCGTGAACTTCTTTCTTAACCCTCCCAACGCCTACGGTCATCGTGCTTTTGATGAGGAGAGCAAGATACCTGCAGTAGTAGAGGGGGGCACCCCGGATGCTCCCAATGACTATTGGGATCACCTGGAATTTATTCTTCGTGAAGCTGAGAGTCGATCCATGGTGGTAGCCTTGTTGCCTGTATGGGGACGAAGATATGTAAACGCAACGCATAAGCCTTTTGACCATGCTTTTTTTACCGAGGAGTCCATGAAGTCCTTTGGAAATTTTCTCGGGGGGCGATATAGTGCCTATACAAACATCATTTGGGTGATGGGTGGTGATGTGAAGGCGGATGCGGGAGGTGATTTTAAACCGTATTATCGCAGTATGGCAGAAGGTATTATTCAGGGACTCACAGGAGAGCAGGTAGCATGGGATACACCCTCTGCATTATGGGACTATGCTCTGATGACGTATCACCCGGATGGAGCTCCTTATCAGAATTCATCCACCTGGTTTCATGAGGATGTCTGGCTTGATTTCAATATGATCGAAACATACAACAACCGTGATGATGTCTACCGGGCCGTCACTAATGATTATCAATTGGATAATCCGATAAAGCCTACCGTGAATGGAGAACCGGGTTACGAAGGGGCTAATCCTAATAATGTGATTACCCTGGGAGTTCATATGAGGCGTCAGGCCATTCAGACCTACTTTGCCGGAGGGGCAGGCTTTACCTATGGTGGTAAAATTGATAGCCTGGGTAATGGCCCCCTGTGGAGCCCTTCCAATAATTGGCAGTCGATGCTCAATATGGAAGGTGCACGAACACTTCAATACACGAAGCTGTTTTGTATTACCCAGGGATGGGTTGCCTGGTTGCCGGATACTGATATTGTCGAACTGGATGAAGGTGAAGGTGAGTTACAAATCGTAGCTGTAAAAAACACACCACGGAATGAGTATTACATTTATTTTCCGGAGTCAAGGGCGCTAGAGATCGATGGAGACAAATTCGGGGATGCTGATCAACTGGTCACACAATGGTTTAGTACGGCGGATGGCAGTTATTCCAAAAAGGAAAAATTAGCTATCGGCAGTGAAATACTTGCTTTTAAACTACCCGAGGACTGGAGTGATGGTATCCTAATTCTGAAAATTCAGTCGACCTGATTTATTTAAAAACAGATTTTTATGTCATTAAATGAGAAGCTCATTGCATTTCAAAATCGTGCCGAGAACGATTACAAGAAGTCGCCGGGTTTTAAAAATACACTACGGTACATCGCTGCCTTTCTCTTGTTTATGGGATCCACGATATGGGCTGCTGTGCTATTTCCCTACAATAAATTGAAAGGTATGTTTAAAAAGCCTGCGGGGATCGAAACACGGGGAGTTGTCAATGCTGTGACGGATGTAAACGCCATCTCAATATTTGACAGTCAGCCCTTGATTGTACTGGATTTTTGGGCCGCATGGTGTGGTCCCTGTATCATGATGGAACCTCTGCTGAAAAGATTTGCAGAAGATAATCACGACGTTTTTGTAGGCAAAGTTGATGCTGATCAAAATGCAAATCTGGTGAAGGAATTCCGTATCAAGGGACTTCCACAAATTCTATTGTTAAAGAATGGGAAAGAAATAAAACGACATGCAGGACCGTTGACACAGCGTGAATTAGCTGATTTTGTGAAAGGATAGAAAATCCTCTGTCCAACCTTTTTTTTTAAAAAAAACTTTCCATGAATCAGGAAGAGTTCACAGCCTTATTTTCTGAAATAAGACCCCAATTAAAGTCGTACATTCTAAGGTTAACGGCCAGTGTGCCTGACACAGAAGATCTCGTACAGGATACCTGGATCAAATCCAGCCGAAATCTGACATCCTTCAGAGGGGATTCGTCCCTGAAGACCTGGATATTTACCATTGCCTCCAATCTGGTAAAAGACCACCAAAGAAAATGGAAACGCTGGCCGGAAAATGTGACAGATATCTGTAAGGAAGCTGCCATGCAAAACCCACAACATTTTCAGGAGGCAATGCAGATCGTACAATCTTCTCAATATGCCCAGTTTGAAATCAAGGAGCATATTGCCTTTTGCTTTACTTGCATTGCAAAGTCACTTCCACTGGAGCAGCACCTTTGTATTTTGTTGAAGGAGGTCCACAACTTCAAGATCAAAGAAATGGCCACCATATTGGACACTACAGAACCCCTCGTTAAGTATCATCTACATGCGGCTCGAAAGAAGATGATAGAGATATTTGATGGGAGGTGTGCTTTGATCAATCAGGAGGGAGTTTGTCATCAATGCACCGAGATCAATGGCATATTTAATCCAAAGCAGGATACACAGCAGGAGCTCATGAAGATCCGCATGGTTCGAGACGCTGAAAAGAAAGACAAGGAGCACTTGCTTGATTTGAGAATGGAGGTCCTCCGGGAAATTGATCCATTTACCTCTTCCGCCCATGAACTACAACTCCATCATTTGGAGCATAATCGACGTGTCATGGAATCACACCTTGAGAATAAGGAGTAGGAATCCTATCCTTTCACTAAGAATAGCCGTCTAAATACAAATCAATAAAAATGAGAAGTATTATGACAGCTTTCATACTTATGACAGGCCTATCTGTAAGTGGCCAAAATGGGATAGCAACTACCTCAAAGAAGACCTTCAGTCGCACGACCACTATTTCACAAAAGATCAATGCGCATCCTTCCATTGTCTGGACTCTACTAAGCAATGCGGATGACTACGCCCGGTGGAATTCTACCATCATCTCGATTGAGGGCCAAATTGAGGAAGGGGAAAAAATTCGACTAAAAAGTACGCTTGCACCCAATCGAACCTTCAAGCTAAAAATAAAGGAGATGAAGCCTCATGAGCTTTTGATCTGGGGGGACGCGATGGGGAAACGGACATTCCGCCTTACCGAAGAGCAGGAAGGGACCCGTTTTACAATGACCGAACGTATTGGGAGTGTGATGTTCCCGCTATTTGCGGGGAAAATACCTTCTTTCGATGAAGCCTTTGAACAGTTTACTGCAGACCTCAAAAAGGAAGCGGAAGCAATCTCTCAGGTTCAATAGTCAGAAAGAATCTTTTTGCGACACAAAGTTAGGAGTGGGATCATAATTGTATGGGTCCTCCAACTAATAAAGGATGTGGTATGAGGCTTTACAATTCAATCTGGTTCCTCACTGACGATTAAATCCCTTACTTTATTATTTTAAGGGCATCGGTAAAATCTTTAAAAAAAAATGTTTATGAAATATTACGTGGTGTTCCTTTTTTTATGTCTATATGTCTGCCTCTCAGCGCAGGTGCAGTCTGACTACTTTCAGGTGCAGCAGGGCTCAGAGCATTCGGGCAAATATCGAAGTGTACTCACTTCAGACATAGATACTACCTGGGATAAGTGGCAGCTGCGAGGTTACCAATATGGTTTTAACCCGGCGACTACACCGATGTATTCGATGGTCAATGGCATATTGGCAACACCTTACATGATTCAGGTGAGAGGGAATGCAGATGAAGCCGGACGAAAGCGTTGGGGTTATCATGTTTTTGAGGGCTTTGCAAGGGATGACGTTTCCCGGATCACTATGCTGGTCAATAAGCATGAGGAAGAGGGAAGACCTGTGGCAGAAATGTACTATTACGGAGCCAAATATGGACATTCTGACGGCACCTACAATTGGTTTAGGATTGGATCGGATGTGCGCCAGCACTCGTTTATGTTCAGCAGAGATCGGGCGATTTTTTATGGGTCCTTAAAACTACATAATGCTCTCACATTGGGGAAGTTGGGCTCGGATAATTTGTTGGCAGAAGCGCCTGAAGGGGACGACGAAAAAAACTATGATGCCAGTGCGAAACATGTGAACTATCTGTCGCTGAAGGAAAGTGAAGACGGCACCATATTCTATGATAAGGATCGTAATATTGTAGTCATCAAAGTAGAGGGTGAATGGATGAAGGTGGCGGTGGAACCTCTTCCGGATGGGGTTGATTATGATTTCTGAGAGTGATATGTTAGAGGCATATTTTGAGTAGACTCGCCAAATGGATGGAATCTCGACGGATGGTAGACCGTCATCGTAACCCACTCGGTATATTTCTGAGGATTCCTCTCTATCTGTTCCTTTTTTGGGCACTCTGGTTTCATCAGATGCATATGATTGGACTGGTCCTCCTTGTAGATGTCTTGCTCTGGTTCTTTATGCCACCGGTAGCTCCCAGGTCCAGGTTTGTAGATGAAATCATCGAAATCGAGATGGCCTGGCTCCAATCGAAGTTTAGTTGGATGAAACTCTTATCCTTTTTGATATTGCTGACCGGGTTGGTTGCTATTGGCCTGGGTCTGTGGGTACACACGATTTTATTGATTGGCATGGGCTTTCTCAATCTGGTAGTTTTTAACATCCTGATGCGTGCTATAGCCAGGTCCACTTTTTAACTTGTGTTAATAGACTAGAAAGCGTGATTTTTTAGTATAGGTTGATGTTTTTTTCTCTTATTTTCAACCTAACTAAGGTCATCATGTTACTCGAAAACTATCAAGTACGATGGATCAGAGACTTCGGTCTTATTCGCAAGATCCTAAAGCGAAGTCTGCAGGGAGTTAACTGTGCGGTAGAGCATATCGGCAGTACCGCCGTTCCGGGACTCTGCGCTAAACCCATTATCGACATCGATCTGGTCTATGGTGAGGAGTCGGATTTCGGGAAAATCAAAAGTGTTCTCGAGGAATTGGGATACTATCACAACGGTGACCAGGGCATATCCGGCAGAGAAGTGTTTAAGAGAAAAGGAGATCAGGATCCCTTGTCCGAGCTGGACACGATTTCACATCATTTGTATATATGTCATGTCGATAATCAAGAGTTAAAAAGGCATCTGGTATTTAGAAACTATTTGAGAAGCAATGAAAGGGCCAGGAAGACATATGCCAAACTGAAGGAGAAAATTGCTGAGGAGGCAGGACAGGATCGCAAACGTTATGCAGCATTGAAGCAAGAGGCTGCCCGTGATTTTGTAGAACAAGCTATACTTCAGTTTGAAAAGTCCTGATGAATGTCCCTGATACTCTTATCCGCATTAAAAGGTAGTGTGATAAATACATTATTTAATTAAAAGTATATAATTCGGCACTGCCGAAAACGAAAGACTATTTATGCGATTTATTTTTATAGTGATCCTGTTACAATATGGTTTTTTAATGGCACAGGATCTAACCAATACAAAAGTAGATGGTTATAAAGCCATTTGGTTTGAACTCAACCAGAAATATCCGGCAGGCGATAAATACTCAGGTGCTCTGGGTACGTATACCGCAAAGCATACTCCACTGGCGATTTATGCTCCCGAGGTGGACCGGACCTATTTCGTATATGGGGGGACCCGGTCAGTAGAGGAAAGACACTTGTTGTGTATGATAGGGTACTTTGACCATGCCAATGGGACGGTCTGTAAACCCACCGTAGTACATGATAAGATGGGCGTTGATGATCCGCACGACAATCCATCACTCCTGATTGATGATGATGGATTTTTGTGGGTTTTTGTAAGTGGCAGGGGGAGAAGTCGCCCAGGCTTTAAATATCGAAGTACGCAGCCCTGGGACATAGAGCAGTTTGAACAGGTCACGGAGGAGGAAATGACATATCCGCAACCGTGGAAAATCGAACAAGGCTTTTTCCAGTTTTTTACAAAATATACCGGCGTCCGTCAATTATATTTTGAAAGCAGCCCCAATGGTAGGCAATGGACGGAGGATCAAATGCTGGCCGCTATTCCTGAAGAAGCGGGTCAAAAAAGTGGCCACTATCAAACAAGCGGTACGTATGATAATCGGGTCGTAGGTACTTTTTTTAATCGACATCCTGATGGTAATGTGGATATGCGTACTGACTTGTACTATGTCCAATCGGATGATTTGGGAAAAACCTGGACAGATGTGATGGGTCAGCCACTGACGGTTCCCATCAAGGATAAACACGCCTCTGCCCGGATCCTTAGTTTTCCTGAAAATCATCGTAATATATATCTCAAGGATATGGGTTTCGATCAGGCTGGCCATCCGGCTTGTTTGATCATTCGAAGTAAAGGCCATGTACCCGGACCGGACAGTGCTCCCTACGAATGGTGTGTTGTAAAATGGAATGGTGAAATGTGGACCACCAGCGTGATTACAAACTCTGATCATAACTACGACATGGGAAGTCTTTATATCAGTGACGATATCTGGAAGGTGGTGGGACCTACTGAAATTGGGCCCCAGCTTTGGGGAGTGGGTGGTGAGGTGGCTATCTGGACTTCTGCGGACAAAGGATTAGAATGGACCAGGGAAAAGACCATAACGTCACATTCACTCTTAAGCCATTCCTATGTGCGTCGACCTTTGCATTACAAGGCACCCTTTTCGTTTTTCTGGGCGGATGGAGATTCTCACACCTTCAGTAAATCAGAATTATACTTTGGAGATTTCGATGGAAATATCTGGAAATTGCCATATGATATGGAAGAACCATTTGCAGCGCCAATCAAGGTGACATTTAAATAGATCCAGGGATTGACTCCAAAGAAGATGCAATGACAAGAAGGGATGCAATTAGACGTTTTTTAAATTTTGAAATCCATCAAGACTACGTCGATTACCAAATTGTAGATGAGCATCAGGAGGAGGACTATAGACGACATCTCATTGAGTACAGGGGCTCAGAAGATGACATCATAAGAGCCTTTCTGTTTCTGCCCAAAAATGAAGTAGTTGGATCAGTATTAGTGCACCATCAGCATCATGGCAATCGTGCTTTAGGTAAAAGTGAGGTAGCGGGTCTTGAAGGTGATCCATATCAGGCATTTTGTCCTGCTTTAGCAAAAAGAGGTTTTATTTCCCTGGCCCCCGATTCGATTTGTTTTGAAGATAGAATGACTTCTGAAGCTCGGCCAACCCGGGATCCGGATGATGAATGGCTGCAGCACTACAATGAAATGGCATACCGACTACTGAGAGGCACTACCTTGATGAAGAAAATTGTCGATGACTCAAGTATAGGTATCAGCTTACTTTCACAATTAGAAAATCATGACAATAATAACATAGGTCTTTTAGGCCACTCATACGGTGGTAATACCGTTATTTTTCATGCTCCATTTGATGATCGGGTCCGATTTGCCTGTACCAGTGGGGCTGCCTGTAGTTACAGGACTAAATTTAAAAATCAGACAGGTATTGAGATGGCTGAAGTGATTCCGGGTTTTAGTGAAAAATATGATATCCAGGATTTGTTGCGTCTTATTTCACCCAGAAATCTTCTAATGGTTGCTGGTACAGCAGATAAGTATGCTCAGGATATATTGCCATTATTTCAGTCGACACTAGAGGTTTATAAGAGTCAGGGTGCTAAAGATGCTTTAAAATGTCAGGTGTTTGAGGGAGGCCATGATCTAGATTCAGATAGATTTCACTTTATCTTAGACTGGTTTGCGCAACAGGCGGGATGAGCTGAATGTATAGAAATCAAAGGGTTTTCCTTTTTGAATGATTATAATTGTATATGGCAAACTACTTCTTCCCGCAGGTCCTTTTCCATCCCCTGATCTTTAGACATTTCTTATTTGTTTTCATCGCGGTGGTCCCTTCTTCCTTGTCAGCCCAAAATGGTAGTTTGACCGGGAGGGTACTTGATGCCGATTCGCAATCGGCCATGGAATATGCCACTATTTCGATCTATCATACATCGGATTCATCGTTGATCACAGGTACGATCACTGACGAAGGGGGCATTTTCACCGTAGACCAACTTCCGGTTACTCCAATCTATTATGTCGTTCAATTTATCGGCTATCAAAGTTTTTCTTCAGACGTGCTGACCGTGGATACTGAAGTCAATTTGGGAGATATTATCCTGAAGATTAATTCCGGAGATCTGGATGAAGTCGTAGTCACCAGCAAGGCATTGACAGCTGCTTACAAGTTGGATAAGCAGGTGTACGACACAAAGCAGTTTAAAAATGCGGTAGGTGGAAATGCTTCTGATGTATTAAAAAATCTGCCATCAGTAAGTGTGGATGCGGTAGGGGAAATCTCAGTGCGAGGTGCCAATGGGTTTCAGGTGATGATTAATGGCCGGCCAGTACAAGGAGATCCTCGTACGATCTTATCCCAGATTTCTGCAAATTCGATCCATGATATTGAAATCGTGACGGCTCCCTCTGCTAAATACGATCCTGATGGTAATGCAGGTATCATCAATATTAAAACCAGCAAAGCACTGGAAGATGGCAATTATCTGGTGGCTAATGTTCTGATGGGGCTCCCTTCGATCGAAAGTTACGACAACCAAAATAATGCACCCCGGTATGGTGCTGATATCACGTATAATACGAAAAAGGGAAAATGGGATTTCTCTGGTGCCCTGGACTATCGCCGTTACGATATCTCAGGTCGTCGGGTAGGATATGTGAATACTTATATCGACGAAATACTTACCGAATTTCCTTCTTTTGGCGAACGGAGCTTTGACGAGATCAATTATTCCGCAAGGGGAGCGGTAAATTTTTCACCTAGCAACAATGAGACCTGGTCTTTGGGGATTTATGCGGGTAAACGTACAAAGGACAGGACTGCGGATATACTTTATCAAAACCAGCAGCGGGTGCTTATTCCGCAGGATCAATTTCTGGGGACAGAAGTCTACTATGATCTTTATCGTCAGAAGGGCGACGTGTATGATGGGGGAACCCGGCTCAATTCTCTGACCTTTTTTAATGAGAATTTGAGGATTAGAAAAAGTGACTTCTTGATTGCATCTTTTGATTATGCACATACCTTTAGGGATCAATCCAGGTTGAAGATTTCTTCCCTCTATGAAAGGACAATTTTGGGTGGTCCTACGGATAATGCAAATTTAAGATATCCAAATATTTCGGAAGTCTATCAACTCCAGGTCAATGATAATGTCAACCCGCTGGATGGAGTAAGGGCACAGATTGATTATTCAAGAAAAATAGGTGAAAATTCATGGGAGAGTGGTTACCAATTTAGACACTTGAGTCATCCGGGAGATTTTGAATATTTTGATCGGGATCTGCAAAATCAGGTTTGGGTAGAAAATCCGCAATTTACCAATGCCATCGATTTAACCCGGAGCATCCATAGCGTCTATTCTCAGATAAGCGGTATGGTGGATCACTTTCACTACACGGGAGGTTTGCGACTAGAACACTTCGACCGAAAAGTAGGAATCGAACGTCCTGAGGAAGTGTACAGCCTCAGTAGTTTAAATCTTTTTCCGTCGATCTTATTTGGTTTTGATCTGACAGAAAGCAGCAAGATTAAAGCAGGTTACAGCAAGCGCATTGAGCGCACGACTACATTTAAAATGACGCCTTTTCCTGAAAGAGAGCATTCCGAGACACTGGAGCAGGGTGATGCCGAATTGCTTCCAGAATATATTGATTTAATGGAGCTGGGTTATGTGAAGTACTGGGGTGACAATTCCTTTTTTACAACAGTGTATTATCGTAATGTACAGAATGTAATCAATCGAGTCAATACGGTTTTCAATGACACTATTTTAAATCGAATTTACACAAACGTGGGGAGGGCTCAGGCCATCGGAGTGGAATTGGGGGCAACTGTTTACCCAATAGATAAATGGCAAGCATATATAGGTGGTAACATATATAATTATCAAATAGAAGGACATCTATTTGACGAAGAAATAAATACTTCCAATTCTGTCTATTCTATTAATGCGAATACGAACTATAGTTTCTCCCCGACCTTTAGTATGCAATTGTCCTTTAACTACTTGTCAGAAAGAGTCACGGCGCAGGGAAGGGACTCGGAGTTTTACAATCCATCATTAAACGTGAGGAAGTCCTTCTGGGATAATCGATTGGTGGCTACTCTTCAATGGCAGAACATCGATCTGGGGTTGTGGAATGCAAATGAACAACGTATTACTACTTATCGGGCTCCATTTTTCACGACTACCAACTATATCTATGAGGTAGATATCGTACAATTAAATATAACATATCATCTCAATCAGGTGTCAAAAAAGGTGAAGCTGCCTGAAAGTGAATTCGGAGACAAGGAGTTTGACTAACTCTGAAATTGTAAGGTGAAAAAGAAGAAGACCTCGCAGGGGAGGCCTTCTATCTATTTAATATCAGATACCATAGAATTCCTTTAGAAAATCAAATCCGCAAGGATTAGAGATCCTCCGCACTGCTGCCTGCATGCTGGCATAGTCCGGTTTACGACTGGCAGGTCGGGAGGCTCCAACGCGGGCGTTTGTGTGATCTACTACCTGATTGGCTTGTACTTCGATTGACTTAGATGCTAATTTTTTCATGACTAATATTTTATTGGTTTTTGATACTTATTAGATTCAGGAAATGAGTTATTACCGGCGGGCGACAATTTTTTTAAAAATTTGTCGATGAATCACTCTTGGGAAGGATTTCTATCTTTAGGAGTATGGTTAGTATGATGAAGAATTCGATGCACACTGCTTTGCTCTCACTGCTGTGTTTTTTGCTGGTAGTTAAAGGCGCTCAGGGACAGAATCTGGAGCGTATCTCGTACAATAATCCTGATTTGGTGAGTGATCTTGGTGTGGGTCTATGGGCCTGGCCTCTCCCCATGGATTATGATCAGGATGGCGACAATGATCTGCTGGTATCATGCAGGGATGTACCGTTTAGTGGGTTGTACTTTTTTGAAAATAAGGAAGGCACTGCGTTTCCGGCCTTCGAGCCACCGGTCAGGATTGGAGATCCTATCAAGGATATTCAGATGTCTATGGTGGATGGTAAGCCCCGATTTCTGAAGCCTGGAGAAGAACTGCTAGGGCTTACTGCGATGGAATCAAAAAAACTATTCGATCCTGGCATTTTTGGTGAGCTACACGAGAAGATTCGCTTTAATCAATGGAAGTATGTAGACTACGAAAATGATGGAGACCTGGATATTATCGTAGGGATTCAGGATGGTGCGGACTATGGATGGGACAACGCATTCAATGAGGAGGGAGTATGGGTGAATGGTCCGCTACATGGTCTGGTGTATCTGCTCGAAAACGAGGGAGGTACTTACCAGATGAAGGGAAAAATTGAAGCGGGAGGGAAGCCCATTGATGTATATGGCGCTCCATCTCCAAATTTCGATGATTATGACAATGATGGAGATCTCGATATAATCTGCGGTGAGTTTTTAGACCGATTTACCTGGTTTGAGAACGTAGGCACCCGGGAAAATCCTCGATATGCGGAAGGTAAGTTCCTGATGAAGGATGGTGATACACTGAAGATGGATCTTGAAATGATCATCCCTGTCTCCATAGATTGGGATCAGGATGGCGATATTGATCTGGTTGTCGGTGATGAGGATGGTCGAGTAGCTTTTGTGGAAAATACGGGGAGAAAGGATATGGGGATGCCTGTATTTGAACACCCAAAGTACTTTAGGCAAAAAGCGGCTGACTTGAAATTTGGGGCTCTGGTGACACCATTCAGTGTAGACTGGGATGATGATGGAGACGAAGATTTGATCTGTGGCAATACAGCGGGTCATGTGGGTTTTATCGAAAACCTTGGAGGGGGTGAAAACCCAATTTGGAAAAATCCTGTGCTACTTACCGCTGATGATGATATCATCCGTATACAAGCGGGATATAATGGTTCGATTCAGGGGCCCTGTGAAGCAAAATGGGGCTATACCACGCTTTCAGTAGCAGATTGGAATCACGATGGTCTTAAAGATGTGATCGCTAATTCGATTTGGGGTAAAATCGTCTGGTTTGAGAATGTTGGATCCAGGGGAAAACCTCAATTAACTGCCGCTAAAGATGTACGAGTGGACTGGGAGGGGACGCCACCTAAACCTGATTGGTTTTGGTGGACACCGGAACCCAAAACCCTGGCTACACAATGGCGAACCACTCCGACAGCGATTGATTGGAATGAAGACGGCCTGATGGATCTGGTGATGCTGGACACAGAAGGCTACCTGAGCTTTTATGAGCGAAAGCAGGAAGGAGGAAGGACTATTCTAAACCCCGGTGAGCGGATTTTCTATAGTGTCAACGGTACCTATGATCGGAAGAATAATAAACTAAATGATGAGAATGGCCCGCTGCAACTCAGTGAAGCGCTCTATGGTAGCAGTGGTCGCCGTAAACTTGCCTTCGGGGATTGGGATGGAGATGGTGATATTGATATGATTGCCAATGGTATCAATGCTGTATTGTGGGAAAATGTCAGCACTTCTGAAGGCAAAGTCTATTTTGAATTTAAGGGTGATTTATCCGATGAGAAACTGGCAGGTCACACCACCAGTCCCACATTGGTCGACTGGAATAAGGACGGTGTACTGGATCTGTTGTTGGGTGCCGAAGATGGATTCTTTTATTATTTGCGAAATAGCCACTAGTGACTGTAACTCTCCTATTCTGAGCACATTGCCAATCCGTCTTTTGCCCAATAAGGATGTAGTCTTGACAGTTGTGCTGAGGGGTTAGTATAAAGTACCAGCCAATCATCCTGGCGCTCCAGTTCTCCGCAAATTTGTATTTGATCGGCTATATAGGGCAATACTGCTTGATTGACCGGATTACCGATCGTATCCACCAGAAGCACATAGTTTTTTTCCCCGGCCATATTTTCGATTTTGAGGACCGGCGGAATACCCCCTGAAATACAACGTACAGCACACGATCGATGGATTTTTCCATATCCGGGCTTCATGACACCGAAGGCGCATTTTGGATCATAGATCTCTCCTTTAAGGGTGCGAAAACCCAGTGATTCCTTTGCCATGGTATAATGCTCTCGTGTGTCGAGGCTTAAAATTGATTCTTTGCCATGAGTCAGTTCGAGCAGTGTTTTGTCTTGGTCGTAAATTAGTGTCCCTTTGAGACGGACCTTTGATCCATTAAGATCGCCGAGTGAAGTATTGCTGGCTGCATAGTCTCTAAAATCCTTCTCTGCTCCCATTTTTCCAAAGCCTATTAACAAGATACTCTTTACCTGATCCGATTGATCGTTATCCTTAATTTTTAATATAGGCACTGGAGTCATGAAGAGGGTGCCTTCTAATTCAGTGAGATTTCCCAGTTCGAAAATCCCTTTTGAGAAAGGTTTTTGGAAAT